>NZ_JASHFB010000010.1:0-94923 GCF_047462815.1 Streptococcus mitis | reverse complement strand
AATCAGGCGGTTAGAGGTTCGACTCCTCTAGGGTGCATTTTTCTATTTAACTCGGGAAGTAGCTCAGCTTGGTAGAGTACTTGGTTTGGGACCAAGGTGTCGCAGGTTCGAATCCTGTCTTCCCGATATATGGCGGTGTAGCTCAGCTGGCTAGAGCGTCCGGTTCATACCCGGGAGGTCGGGGGTTCGATCCCCTTCGCCGCTATAATGATCTTGTTGGACCTTTAGCTCAGCTGGTTAGAGCTCTCGGCTCATAACCGAGTGGTCGTAGGTTCAAGTCCTACAAGGTCCATTTGAATATTATGGAGGATTACCCAAGTCCGGCTGAAGGGAACGGTCTTGAAAACCGTCAGGCGTGTAAAAGCGTGCGTGGGTTCGAATCCCACATCCTCCTTTTGTATTAACGCGGGATGGAGCAGCTCGGTAGCTCGTCGGGCTCATAACCCGAAGGTCGTAGGTTCAAATCCTGCTCCCGCAATAAGGCTCGGTAGCTCAGTTGGTAGAGCAATGGATTGAAGCTCCATGTGTCGGCGGTTCGATTCCGTCTCGCGCCATTTTTACTTATAGTATGTATGCGGGTGTAGTTTAGTGGTAAAACTACAGCCTTCCAAGCTGTTGTCGCGAGTTCGATTCTCGTCACCCGCTTTGAACTTTGTTCAAATTACCAAGTTTTTAACTTGGGCGCGTAGCTCAGGTGGTTAGAGCGCACGCCTGATAAGCGTGAGGTCGGTGGTTCGAGTCCACTCGTGCCCATTAATTGGAGAATTACTCAAGAGGCTGAAGAGGACGGTTTGCTAAATCGTTAGGTCGGGTAACTGGCGCAAGGGTTCGAATCCCTTATTCTCCGTTTTAATGAGGGTTTATAACTCTCTTTTTTTTTGTATTTTTAAGAATAGTAGAATAAAAACTTCAGATTTGTAAAACTTAATTGGATTACTTATCTGAAGTTTTTTTGCGCTCTTTGTCAACTGTAGTGGGCTGCAGAAAAGCTAAAATCTTTATATATTGTCGTTTTTATGGTTGTGCTTATTTATTACTACTTCCAACTCTTGAGTGAAATTTCTCCGCTATTGAGCCAGATTTCTTTTCCGTTATCACATTGTACTAAAAGTTTTCCATTTTCAGAGATATCTTTAGCAAGTCCCTTGTAGTCTTTTTTGTCCAGTGTGAAAGCAACTTCTTTTCCAAGCACGAATGACTGTTTTTTATATAGGTATAATAACTCATCTGCTGGTGTTTCGAAGAAAGCACGCCAGATTTCTATGATTAATTCATTCCTTGTTATTGGAGCTGTAGTTTTAAATAAGCTAGCAGCTTTTTCTTTTAATTCTTGTGGGAAATCATTAATAGTAAAGTTGATTCCTACTCCAATAATGATATCTGTGACTAAGCCTGTTTCTACAGAGGTCATTGCTTCAGTGAGAATTCCTCCAATTTTATGATTGTTTAGGTAGATATCATTGACCCATTTTATGTCGACATCTATTAAAGTTAGGTTCTTAATGGCTTTGTAGACAGCTCCGGCTACAAGTAGTGTGTAGGAGGGTAATTTGTCGTAGGGGAGATTTGGTTTAAGATGGAGCGTCATATAAATGCCACCTTGTGGTGAGTAGAAAGAACGTTGAAATCGACCTCGACCTGCTGTTTGATAGGAAGCTATATAGAGGGTGTTTGCTTCATTCCCTAAATCAATTGCTTCTTTTGCATCGAGTTGTGTTGATCTTGTTTCGGGTTTAAAGCTGACTTTAATTGGAAGATTTTCTTCTAGAATCTCTGGAAGAATAAGGTCTCCATTCAGCAGTTTATAGCCTTTGTTTTTGATACTATCAATTTCAATGCCTTCTTGTTCTAGCCGCTTGATGGCTTTCCAAATTGATGTTCGGCTGAGGGATAGTTCTTCTGCGATTTTTTCTCCGCTGATATAATCGGTTTCTTTTGCTAGAATTTGGTAGACAGCTTGGTAGGATTTCATAGTGTTTCCTTTCTTTAGGAATTGTAAATGATTTAAATATAGTTTGGATAGTTGCTTCTAATCTTTATTTTATTACTACTATTTTAACATATGCCTAGTATTTTCGGCACGATTTTTTGGAGTGAATCTAGTCATTAAGCTTGAGTTGTGAAATCTCAGTATTTTTGCTCACTTTTTTACCTAGGGAAACGTTTCCTTTGTTTTCAAATTGCTAAAAAAGTGGTACAATAAAGGGTAGCTTACTATTATCTGAATCAATTGATTTGGAGAGAAAGGATTCATTTTGAAATCAATAGGCTTTATTGAAAAGCTGAAAGGGTTGTCTAGTAAAGAGCTGATTTTATTGGGGATTATCCTGAGTATCTTTTTACCCTTTTATCTTTTTGTAGTTGTATTCTGTTTATATATTATCAGTTTAATTTTCACAGGAGACATGAAAAGTATTCTTCAGAAAATGGGGGAGCATCCGATGCTGCTTCTTTTTCTTGGCTATAGTACTGTTATATCCGTTTTTGCACAAAATTGGATGGGAGTTGTGGCTTCGGTAGGAATTTTTCTATTTACTGTTTTCTTTTTGCATTATCAGTCGATTTTATCACATAAATTCTTTCGATTGATTTTGCAGCTCGTCTTGTTTGGTAGCGTCTTGTCAGCTGCTTTTGCGAGTTTAGAACATTTCCAAATTGTGAAGAAATTCAACTATGCTTTTCTTTCACCCAATATGCAGGTGTGGCATCAGAATCGTGCAGAAGTGACCTTCTTTAATCCTAATTATTATGGAATTATTTGTTGTTTCTGTATCATGATTGCCTTCTATCTGTTTACAACGACCAAGTTGAATTGGTTGAAAGTATTCTGTGTGATTGCAGGCTTTGTGAATCTCTTTGGATTGAACTTTACTCAAAATCGAACTGCCTTTCCTGCTATTATCGCTGGAGCAATCATCTATCTCTTTACGACCATTAAAAACTGGAAGGCCTTTTGGCTTAGTATTGGGGTCTTTGCGATTGGCTTGAGCTTCCTCTTTTCCAGTGATTTGGGAGTTCGGATGGGGACTTTAGATTCTTCTATGGAAGAACGCATTTCTATCTGGGATGCTGGGATGGCCTTGTTTAAGCAAAATCCTTTTTGGGGTGAGGGGCCATTGACCTATATGCACTCTTATCCTAGAATAAATGCTCCTTATCATGAACATGCTCACAGTCTATATATCGATACGATTCTGAGTTACGGAATTGTGGGGACTATTTTATTAGTTTTGTCTTCTGTTGCTCCTGTTCGCTTGATGATGGATATGAGTCAGGAGTCGGGGAAACGCCCGATTATCGGTCTTTATCTGTCTTTCCTTACAGTGGTTGCTGTACACGGAATCTTTGACTTGGCCCTCTTCTGGATTCAGTCAGGTTTCATTTTCTTGCTAGTTATGTGCAGTGTTCCATTGGAGCATCGAACGTTGGTATCGGACATGACGGATTAAGTTTATAAGATTAGAATCTTCTACCTTGGGTGGGAGATTTTTTTACTGGGAAAAATTATTTCTAAGTCGAAATAGTTGACAGTTAGAATAATGAGTGTTACAATTGCTTTATTCGTTTCGATATCGAAATAAATTGGAGGTGTCATGAAAGATAGTCATTTGGTAGCTCATCATATTCGTTTGTTGAATGGGCGGATTTTTCAAAAGTTACTAAGTCGGGATCCTGAAGCTCTTTATCGGAGTGAACAGGGGAAGATTTTAGCGGTTTTATGGAATAGTGAAACTGGCTGCGCAACTGCGACAGATATTGCTCTGGAAACTGGGCTTGCTAACAATACACTGACGACGATGATAAAAAAGCTTGAGGAACAAAATCTTGTAACTATTAGTCCATGTGGAGAAGATAAGCGTAAGAAGTATTTGGTTTTAACAGAGTTGGGGAAGTCTCAGAAAGAAGTGGGGCATCGTGTCAGTCAGAAATTGGATACGATCTTTTACAAAGGATTTTCAGAGGAAGAAATTCGTCAGTTTGAAGCCTTTCAAGAAAGAATTTTGGCTAATCTGAAAGAGGAGGAAAATGAGATTTAAAATGGAGCAAATTAGCTGTTTATAAGTAAAGGTCACTTTCGACTTTGTTTTCCAACTCTTAGGACAAGGAAACTATGTGGTTAGCTATGGTCAGACTCAGATTGATGGTGTTGCTTATGCCTAGTACAATATCTTCCGTCTAGAAAACGGGAAAATTGTGGAACATTGGGACAATAAGGCAGTCATACCTAAGGTAGAAGAATTGACCAATCGAGGGAAGTTTTAAATTGAGGATACAGAATGATTGAATACAAAAATGTAGCCTTGCGCTACACAGAAAAAGATGTTTTGAGAGATGTCAATTTACGGATTGAGAATGGGGAGTTCATGGTTTTAGTTGGGCCATCTGGGTCCGGTAAGACGACCATGATCAAGATGATTAATCGTCTCTTGGAACCGACTGATGGAAATATTTATATGGATGGCAAGCGCATCAAAGACTATGATGAGCGTGAACTTCGTCTTTCTACTGGTTATGTTTTACAGGCCATTGCTCTCTTTCCAAATCTAACGGTTGCGGAAAATATTGCCCTGATTCCTGAGATGAAGGGTTGGACTAAGGAAGAAATTGCTCAGAAAACAGAAGAGCTTTTGGCAAAGGTTGGTTTACCAGCAGCTGAGTATGGACATCGACTTCCTAATGAATTATCTGGTGGAGAACAGCAACGGGTCGGTATTGTTCGTGCTATGATTGGTCAGCCTAAGATTCTCCTCATGGATGAGCCTTTTTCGGCTCTTGATGCTATTTCGAGAAAACAGTTGCAGGTTCTGACTAAAGAATTGCATAAAGAGTTTGGGATGACAACGATTTTTGTGACCCATGATACGGATGAAGCTTTGAAATTGGCGGACCGTATTGCTGTCTTGCAGGATGGAGAGATTCGCCAGGTGGCGAATCCTGAGACCATTTTAAAAGCTCCTGCAACAGACTTTGTTGCAGACTTGTTTGGAGGTAGTGTTCATGACTAATTTAATTGCAACTTTTCAGGATCGTTTTAGTGATTGGTTGACAGCTCTATCTCAACATTTGCAGTTGTCACTTTTGACCCTGTTGCTGGCCATCTTTATAGCGATTCCCTTGGCTGTTTATCTTCGCTATCATGAGAAGTTGGCGGATTGGGTCTTACAGATTGCAGGGATTTTCCAGACCATCCCGTCTCTGGCCTTGTTGGGACTCTTTATCCCCTTGATGGGAATTGGAACCTTGCCGGCTTTGACAGCTCTAGTGATTTATGCGATTTTTCCGATTTTACAAAATACCATCACTGGACTCAAGGGAATTGATCCGAGTCTGCAAGAGGCTGGGATTGCCTTTGGGATGACCAGGTGGGAGCGTCTCAAGAAGTTTGAAATTCCACTTGCCATGCCGGTTATGATGTCTGGAATTCGGACGGCAGCGGTCTTGATTATCGGTACAGCAACCTTGGCTGCCTTGATTGGTGCAGGGGGGCTGGGTTCCTTTATCCTTTTGGGAATTGACCGTAATAATGCCAGTCTAATTTTGATTGGGGCCCTTTCTTCCGCAGTGCTTGCCATTGCCTTTAACTTCCTACTAAAAGTGATGGAAAAGGCAAAATTGAGGACGATTTTTTCTGGTTTTGCCTTGGTTACCATATTACTTGGTATATCTTATAGTCCAGCCCTCTTAGCTCAAAAAGAGAAAGAAAACTTGGTTATTGCTGGGAAATTGGGTCCAGAACCAGAAATTTTGGCCAATATGTATAAGTTGCTAATTGAAGAAAATACCAGTATGACTGCTACTGTTAAACCTAATTTTGGGAAAACAAGCTTTCTTTATGAAGCTCTGAAAAAAGGCGATATTGACATTTATCCTGAATTTACTGGTACGGTGACTGAAAGTTTGCTGCAACCATCACCCAAGGTGAGTCATGAGCCAGAGCAGGTTTATCAGGTGGCGCGTGATGGCATTGCCAAGCAGGATCATCTAGCCTATCTCAAACCTATGTCTTATCAAAATACCTACGCTGTAGCTGTTCCGAAAAAGATTGCTCAAGAATATGGCTTGAAGACCATTTCGGACTTGAAAAAAGTGGAAGGGCAGTTGAAGGCAGGCTTTACACTTGAGTTTAATGACCGTGAAGATGGAAATAAGGGCTTGCAATCAATGTACGGTCTCAATCTCAATGTAGCAACCATGGAACCAGCTCTTCGCTATCAGGCAATTCAGTCAGGAGATATTCAAATAACGGACGCCTATTCAACCGATGCAGAGTTGGCGCGTTATGATTTGCAGGTCTTGGAAGATGACAAACAACTCTTCCCACCTTATCAAGGGGCTCCACTAATGAAAGAAGCTCTTCTCAAGAAACATCCAGAGTTGGAAACAGTTCTCAATAAATTGGCTGGTAAAATTACTGAAAGCCAGATGAGCCAGCTCAACTACCAAGTCGGTGTTGAAGGCAAGTCAGCAGAACAAGTAGCCAAGGAGTTTCTACAAGAACAAGGTTTGTTGAAGAAATAGCTTGAAAAGCTAAACTCAACTTGGTTAAACGACAATATAGAAGAACGCTCAGACAATGTCGTCTGGGCTTTTTTGATTATTGAAAAGATAAAAAACTCAGTAGCCTAGAAATAAGGCAACCGAGCTTTAATCTGTATTCAATTTTTAGGAATGAGAAGGTCTAGATAAAACTGCACAACTTCTTGGTCTGTAAAGTCTTGTCCTTTTTTGAGCCACCAGGTCAATGTCTCGATAAAGTTGGACACGACTAAGTGTTGGAGGTAAGAAGCAGGCAGACTTGGGTGTGCTTCTTTAAACTCATCAGTTAGCATGGGATAGACGTGGTGCTCCAGCTCTCTCCGGAGTTGACGGAGGAAGTAGTCATTCTTGGAGAATAGTAAACTGGTGATATGGTCTTGGTTTTTCTGAAAATGGAGAAAGAGGTGGGCGAGGTAGTCCTCAGTTGAAATGGGTTGCTCTCTTTCAAAGCGATGATGGAAGAGGTGGCGGCAAAGCGCGTCCAGAAGTAGTTCCTTACTCTCATAGTGACAGTAAAAGGTGGATCGTCCCACATCTGCGAGATCAATGATATCCTGAACTGTAGTGGCTTCGTAACCCTTATCGTTTAAAAGTTGTAGAAAAGCTTGATAGATGGCTTTTTTTGTTTTGCTGATACGGCGGTCAATGGTAGTCATATGGACACTTGAGGCAAATTGTTCAGAAATGAATAAAGCTGACGTTTTGCTTCTATCCTTTCTTTGAGTTTTAGTGGATAATGATAATGAACAAGGTATTCATAAATCTATTATAACAAAGGAATGAGAAAGATGAAGGCAAAATATACTGTTTGGGTAGCTTTTTTCTTAAATTTAAGCTATGCTATTGTTGAGTTTATCGCAGGAGGAATCTTCGGTTCAAGTGCTGTTCTTGCTGATTCTATCCATGACTTGGGAGATGCTATAGCAATCGGCATATCGGCCTTTTTAGAAACAATCTCAAATAGAGAAGAAGATAGGCAATACACCTTGGGTTACAAGCGATTTAGTCTTTTAGGGGCCCTAGTGACTGCTGTGATTCTTATCACAGGATCCATTCTAGTGATCTTGGAAAATATAACTAAACTTTTGAATCCACAGCCCGTTAATGACGAAGGCGTCCTCTGGCTAGGAATCATTGCAGTCAGTATCAATGTGCTAGCTAGTCTAGTAGTTCGTAAGGGAAAGACAAAGAACGAGTCAATTCTGAGCCTGCACTTTTTGGAAGATACTCTAGGTTGGTTGGCTGTCATTCTAATGGCGATTATCCTCCGATTTACAGATTGGTATATCCTTGATCCGCTCTTATCGCTTGTCATTTCCATCTTCATTCTAACAAAAGCTATTCCTCGATTTTGGAGCGCACTCAAGATTTTCCTGGATGCTGTGCCAGAAGGACTAGAGACAGGTGATTTGGAGAAGGATTTGGAGGCTCTGACCAATGTCAAAAGTGTCAATCAACTTAGCATTTGGTCCATGGATGGTCTAGAAAATAATGCTATTATCCATATCTGTTTAGAGGATTGGGAGGAGATGACGGAAACAAAGAATCAAGTACGTCAGCTCTTAGAAGAAAGAGGTGTGCAGAATATTACTATCGAAGTGGACACCAGTCAAAGCAATCATGCGCAACATAAGCGAAAGGTAACAGCCTTAGGGCAATCCCATGGGCATCAACACTAGAAAAAGCGGCTGAGACAAAACTCAATTTCAAGAGAAAATGAAGTAAATCTTCATACAAAAAAACGTATAGTATCAAGGGTTTTCAATGTCTGATACTATGCGCTTTTTGCTTTTAAAGACTTTTTTTCCAGTTTCTTTGGTATCATATTTGAAAGACGCTTTCCCCAACCTCTTTCTTTGATTGATGAAAAGGTATGCTAATAAGAGAACTGATAATGATAAAAAATTTTTCGATTAGACGCAAAATGCTTGACTTGGAGTCAACTCAAAATTATATAATAAGATAAGTGAGTTAGAATAGCTTAAACTCAGTGAATGAAATGAGAGGAGGTTAGCCTATGAATATTAAATCTGCTAGTGACTTGTTGGGAATTTCAGCGGATACGATTCGGTACTATGAACGGGTTGGTCTTGTGCCACCGATTACTCGAACTGCAACTGGAATTCGTGATTTTCAAGATCATGATATTGAAGCTCTGGAATTTATTAAGTGTTTTCGTTCGGCAGGTGTCTCTGTAGATAGTTTAGTTGACTATATGTCTCTCTACCAAAAGGGGGATGAAACGCGAGAGAAAAGGCTTGGTATTTTAGAAGAGGAAAAGAAAAAATTAGAGGAGCGCTTGTCTCAGTTACAGGTGGCTTTAAATCGCTTAAATCTCAAAATTAAACTTTACAAGGAAGGAAAAATTTAAATGAAATCAGCAGTATATACAAAGGCAGGTCAGGTTGGTCTTGCTACAATTGAACGTCCGCAAATTATAGACGCAGATGATGCGATTATTCGTGTAGTTCGTGCGTGCGTTTGCGGATCGGATCTATGGAGGTACCGTAATCCAGAAACGAAAGCTGGACACAAAAATAGTGGACACGAAGCGATTGGGATTGTCGAAGAAACTGGGGAATCCATTACGACGGTGAAACCAGGTGATTTTGTCATTGTCCCTTTTACTCATGGATGTGGTGAATGTGATGCCTGTCTTGCTGGCTTTGACGGTTCTTGCGATAATCATATTGGTAATAACTTGGGAGGCGATTTTCAGGCGGAATATATTCGTTTTCACTATGCAAACTGGGCGCTGGTTAAAATCCCTGGACAACCTTCTGACTACACAGAAGGTATGCTAAAGTCCCTCTTGACTCTTGCAGATGTTATGCCGACAGGCTATCATGCGGCGCGTGTTGCTAATGTTCAAAAAGGGGATAAGGTTGTGGTCATTGGTGATGGTGCTGTAGGTCAATGTGCTGTCATCGCGGCGAAGATGCGTGGTGCGTCGCAAATTATCCTCATGAGTCGTCATGAAGATCGTCAAAAGATGGCTCTGGAGTCGGGTGCGACAGCTTTTGTAGCTGAGCGAGGTCAAGAAGGTATTGCCAAGGTGCGTGAAATTCTCAGTGGCGGAGCGGACGCAGCACTTGAATGTGTTGGTACGGAGGCTGCTGTAGAACAGGCGCTAGGTGTCCTTCATAATGGAGGGCGTATGGGATTTGTAGGAGTCCCACACTATAATAATCGTGCTCTTGGTTCGACATTTATGCAAAATATCTCTGTAGCAGGTGGGGCAGCTTCTGCGACAACATATGATAAGCAATTTTTACTAAAAGCCGTCCTTGATGGTGATATCAATCCAGGCCGTGTCTTTACTTCAAGCTATAAATTAGAAGATATTGATCAAGCTTATAAAGATATGGATGAACGTAAGACCATTAAGTCTATGATTGTGATGGCCTAAAAAAGAAAATCCTAATGGAGATTTGAGACTCTCTATTAGGATTTTTTGTCATTTTTAATTTGTGGAGTTATGGCAGAGTACTCTCTCTCAATGTCAGTCTGGTTCCCAGCATGGTTAGGCTAGGGATTTTCCGACCGTGGAGCACTTCCTTGTTAAGAATATCCATACCTGCTCGGCCCATTTCTTCGGTATAGACGGTGATGCTGGAGAGGGGAGGATAAACCTGTTTGGTCAGACTAGTGTCGTTAAAGGAAATGAGGCTGACACGGTCTGGCAGGCTGATTCCAGCTTCTTGGAGGGCACGGAGGGCACCGATAGCTAAACTATCGCTGGCTGCGAAAAATGCTGGCGGGAGTTGGTCTCCTAAGTTCTGAATGGCTTTCTTCATCAAGTCATAGCCAGACTGGGCAGTAAAGTTTCCTTGAAAGATCAGTTCATCATGATAGATTCCCTTCGCTTGACTGTAGTTTTTGAAATTTTCTAGACGCTTATCCTCAATGATTTCTTCTTGGTCAGTTGTTTCTTCAAGGCCTGTTAGAATCCCGATGCGGTCCATCCCTTGGCTGAGAAAATAATCGACAACCTGTTTCATGGCAGTGTAAAAGTCCGTGATAATGCAGGTATGTCCTAGTGAAAGAGTATCACTGTCTAGAAAGACAAGAGGCTTTTGGTATTCCTCAAAGGCAGAAATCTGTGCTCGGCTAAACTTTCCGATACAGAGAATCCCAATCACTTCCTCACTTAGTGTAAAAGGATGGTCGTTAAAATAGCGCAAGATATCATAGTCCAATTCTTGGGCTCTTTTTTCAATTCCGAGGCGGATCTGGTAGTAGTAAAGGTCGTCCAGCTCTCCTTGTTCACTAACCCATTGGATAATGGCAATCTTTTGCTTGAGTTTGTGACCTTCTCCTGTCTTAAGATGCTTGGTGTAGCCCAGCTCTTCAGCTACGGTCAAAATACGGTGTCTAGTTTCTTCAGTAACGGATAGACTCTGGTCGCGATTGAGGACACGAGATACGGTCGCGATAGAGACAGAGGCTAGCTGTGCAATGTCTTTTAAGGTAGCCATAAATCCTCCTTGATTAGGTTAGTATATCATATTTTTCTGCTTTTTACTGATAGTTTAGTAAAATTTTAGTAAAAAGGATTGACCTTGGGAAATCCCTTGGATACAATAGAAGAAAACGATTACACGTTAAGGTGATTTAACGGACAGTCAAAGGAGAATTCATATGACACAACATCTTACTGCAGAAGCCCTTCGCAAAGACTTTCTTGCTGTTTTTGGTCAAGAAGCAGACCAAACTTTCTTTTCACCAGGTCGTATCAACTTGATTGGTGAACACACAGACTACAACGGTGGGCACGTTTTTCCTGCTGCTATTTCCTTGGGAACTTATGGTGCAGCTCGCAAACGTGATGACCAAGTCTTGCGATTCTACTCAGCAAACTTTGAGGACAAGGGCATCATCGAAGTACCTTTAGCTGACCTCAAATTTGAAAAAGAGCATAACTGGACCAACTATCCAAAAGGTGTCCTTCATTTCTTGCAAGAAGCTGGACATGTGATTGACAAAGGTTTTGATTTTTATGTTTATGGGAATATCCCAAATGGTGCTGGTTTGTCTTCATCAGCATCCTTGGAACTTTTGACAGGGGTCGTGGCAGAGCATCTCTTTGACTTAAAATTAGAGCGTCTCGATTTGGTTAAAATCGGAAAACAAACAGAAAACAACTTTATCGGAGTCAACTCTGGTATCATGGACCAGTTTGCTATTGGTATGGGGGCTGACCAACGTGCTATTTACTTAGATACCAACACTTTAGAGTATGATTTGGTGCCACTTGATTTGAAAGACAATGTTGTTGTCATCATGAACACCAACAAACGTCGCGAATTGGCAGACTCTAAATACAATGAACGCCGTGCTGAGTGTGAAAAAGCAGTGGAAGAATTGCAAGCATCCTTAGATATTCAGACCTTGGGTGAATTGGATGAGTGGACCTTTGACCAATATAGCTATCTGATTAAAGATGAAAATCGTTTGAAACGTGCTCGCCATGCTGTGCTTGAAAACCAACGTACCCTCAAAGCGCAAGCAGCCCTTCAAGCAGGAGATTTGGAAACATTTGGTCGTTTGATGAATGCGTCACACGTTTCCCTAGAGCATGACTATGAAGTAACTGGTTTGGAATTGGATACGCTTGTTCACACAGCTTGGGCACAAGAAGGTGTTCTCGGTGCTCGTATGACAGGGGCAGGTTTTGGCGGATGTGCCATTGCCTTGGTGCAAAAAGATACTGTTGAGGCCTTTAAGGAAGCTGTAGGCAAACACTACGAGGAAGTAGTTGGCTACGCTCCAAGCTTCTATATCGCTGAAGTTGCAGGTGGCACTCGCGTTCTAGACTAGGAGAGAAGTATATGGAAGCTGTAATATTTGATTTAGACGGCTTATTAGCTGATACTGAGATCATTTCTCTAAAAGTTTATCAAGAATTGCTTGCAGACTTTGGAATTCCTTTCACAGAAGAAACATATTCTAGAGAATACAGTGGACATAGGGAAGAGGAGAATGTTCAACGATTTTTGGACACCTATGATTTACCTTGGAACTTTGACCAAACCTTGGAAAAAGTTTATGAACTGGAAGCTCGAATTTTAACCAAAGGTGTAAATTTAAAAAAAGGTGCTAAAAATTTGCTTGCTTTTTTGTAAAGAGAAGGTATTCCAATCGCTTTAGCAACTTCAAGTGTTGAATCTAGAGCTAGAATGATTTTGGATAGTAATGGTATACTGTCCCTATTTGACCATCTAGTTTTTGCAAAAGATGTAAAGCGAAGCAAACCTTACCCTGATATATTTTTAAAGGCCTGTAGTGATTTGAATGTTTTACCAGAGAATTGCTTAGTATTAGAGGATAGTGAAGCAGGGATTGAAGCAGCCTATAGAGCTGGGATACCAGTTATTTGTATTCCAGACTTAAAAATACCAGCACAATCTTTCTTAAATAAAACAGAACAAGTTTTTCAGGATTTAGATGCTGTCAGAGACTATTTAGAAAGTAAGAAGGAGAATCAATGAGTCAGGGAATTCTAGATGCATTTATCACGGAAGTCATTGCTGAAAGTACCTTTGAGGAAATGGATCGAATCTACCTGACCAATCGTGTCTTGGCACGAGTGGGAGATGGTGTTTTGGAAGTTGAGACCAATCTGGATAAATTGATTGACCTCAAGGACAAGCTGGTTGAGGAAGCCGTTCGATTAGAGACGATTGAGGATAGTCAGACTGCGCGTGAAATCCTTGGTGCCGAACTGATGGACTTGGTGACCCCTTGTCCCAGTCAGGTTAATCGTGATTTCTGGGAGACCTATGCCCAATCTCCTGAGCAGGCGATAGCGGATTTTTACCAACTCAGCCAGAAAAATGACTACATCAAGCTCAAGGCCATCGCTAAAAACATTGCTTATCGTGTTCCATCTGATTACGGAGAACTTGAGATTACTATCAATCTCTCTAAGCCTGAAAAAGATCCGAAAGAGATTGCGGCGGCTAAGTTGGTGCAAGCTAGCCATTATCCCCAGTGTCAGCTTTGTATAGAGAACGAAGGCTACCATGGTCGGGTAAACCACCCAGCTCGTAGCAATCACCGTATTATCCGTTTTGAAATGGCTGCTCAGGAGTGGGGTTTCCAGTATTCGCCTTATGCTTATTTTAATGAGCACTGTATTTTCTTAGACGGACAGCATCGTCCTATGGCTATTAGTCGTCAGAGTTTTGAGCGTCTGCTGGCTATCGTAGAGCAGTTTCCAGGCTATTTTGCAGGCTCTAATGCCGACCTTCCAATTGTGGGGGGGTCTATTCTAACTCATGACCACTATCAGGGAGGCCGTCACGTATTTCCTATGGAATTGGCTCCTCTGCAAAAGACTTTCCGTTTTGCTAGTTTTGAGCAGATCAAGGCCGGGATTGTCAAGTGGCCGATGTCAGTGCTACGTTTGACCTCAGATTCTAAAGAGGATTTGATTCACTTGGCTGATAAGATTTTGCAGGAATGGCGTCAGTATTCGGATCCTAGTGTGCAGATTTTGGCAGAGACAGACGGGACACCGCATCACACCATCACACCTATTGCCCGTAAACGCGATGGACAATTTGAGTTGGACTTGGTTTTACGAGATAATCAAACATCACCAGAACATCCTGATGGCATCTATCATCCTCACAAGGATGTCCAACATATCAAGAAGGAAAATATCGGCTTGATTGAGGTCATGGGCTTGGCAATCTTACCTCCACGTCTGAAAGAAGAAGTGGAGCAAGTCGCCAGCTATCTTGTTGGAGAAGGGGATACAGTTGCGACTTATCATCAGGAATGGGCAGACCAGCTCAAAGTCCAGCATCCAGACCTAGCGGATAAAGAAAAAGCCCTTGAAATCGTCAAGGACTCTGTGGGTGCTATCTTTGCGCGTGTTCTGGAGGATGCAGGAGTTTACAAGCAGACGGAACAAGGACAGGTAGCTTTTATGCGCTTTGTAGAGCAGGTCGGAATTTTGCCAGACTAGGAGCTTTCTCCTTGCACAGTCCTATAAAAAGTAGTATCATAGTGTCGTTTGAAATATCAGGAGGAAACCATGAAAGATTTTCATTTTGACGCTATATCTGCCTTTGAAAATTACGAAATTGAAAAAATGAGAGATGGTCACGTTGTGGTGACGACTAAAGTAGTGGACTCGTCGCTCAACTACTATGGCAATGCCCATGGTGGCTATCTCTTTACCCTTTGCGACCAGATCAGTGGTTTGGTGGTCATATCTCTGGGACTTGATGGAGTGACACTCCAATCTTCTATCAACTACCTCAAGGCAGGAAAACTTGATGATGTGCTGACCATTAAAGGAGAATGCGTCCATCAAGGTCGCACAACCTGTGTAGTGGATGTGGATATCACCAATCAAGAAGGCAGAAATGTCTGCAAAGCAACCTTTACCATGTTTGTCACAGGCCATCGGTCAGAAGACAGACAGGCAAGGATATAAAGAGTAATTTAATAGAGTGAGGTGAATTTTGGAATTTATAAAATTTACCTTACTCATTTTTTGATATTGATATGATTTAATTCTAAAATAGAAAATTTAGTAATGTGGTAGAAAATACAAGAGTTGTGTTTTAATTTCTATGGTATAATTAAAAGCATGAAGATAAAAGAAATAAAGGAAGTTACTTTACAACCGTTCACGAAATGGACAGGTGGTAAAAGACAATTATTGCCTGTTATTAGAGAATTAATACCTAAAACCTATAACAGGTATTTCGAACCTTTTGTTGGAGGCGGAGCTTTATTTTTTGATTTAGCTCCTAAAGATGCAGTTATCAATGATTTTAATGCTGAACTAATAAATTGCTATCAACAAATTAAGGATAATCCTCAAGAATTGATTGAAATTTTGAAAGTTCATCAGGAATATAATTCAAAAGAATATTATTTAGATTTACGTTCTGCAGATCGTGACGAAAGAATAGATATGATGTCCGAAGTACAAAGAGCTGCACGTATTCTCTATATGTTGAGAGTGGACTTTAATGGTTTATATCGTGTGAATTCTAAGAATCAGTTTAATGTACCTTATGGTCGTTATAAAAATCCTAAAATTGTTGATGAGAATTTGGTATCTGCTATTTCAACTTATCTGAATAATAATCAAATAGAAATTAAAAAAGGAGATTTTGAAAAGGCTGTTTTGGATGTTCAACCAGGGGATTTTGTATATTTTGATCCCCCGTATATTCCATTGTCAGAGACAAGTGCCTTTACTTCCTACACTCATGAGGGGTTTTCTTATGATGATCAAGTAAGATTAAGAGATACCTTTAAGAAATTGAGTGATACAGGGGCTTATGTTATGTTATCAAACTCCTCTAGTTTTTTGGTAGAGGAGTTGTATCGAGATTTTAATATCCATTATGTTGAAGCTACCCGAACTAATGGAGCAAAATCTTCGAGTCGAGGAAAAATTTCTGAAATTATAGTCACAAATTATGAAAAATAACGAATATAAGTATGGAGGTGTTTTAATGACAAAACCATACTATAATAAAGATAAAATGATTCTTGTTCATGCAGATACGTTTAAGTTATTATCGAAAATGAAACCAGAAAGCATGGACATGATCTTTGCTGATCCTCCATATTTTTTGAGCAACGGTGGTATATCAAATTCTGGGGGACAGGTTGTATCTGTAGATAAAGGTGATTGGGATAAGATTTCTTCCTTTGAGGAAAAGCACGAATTCAATCGTAAATGGATTCGTTTAGCAAAAGAAGTTTTGAAGCCTAATGGGACTATTTGGATTTCAGGGAGTTTGCATAATATTTACTCAGTTGGAATGGCATTAGAGCAAGAAGGTTTTAAAATTCTAAATAACATTACTTGGCAGAAAACAAACCCTGCACCTAATTTATCCTGTCGTTATTTCACTCATTCTACTGAAACTATTTTATGGGCAAGAAAAAATGATAAAAAAGCTCGTCATTATTACAATTACGATTTGATGAAAGAGCTAAATGATGGTAAGCAAATGAAAGATGTTTGGACAGGTGCTTTGACGAAAAAAGCTGAGAAATGGGCTGGCAAGCATCCAACACAAAAACCAGAATATTTATTGGAACGTATAATTTTGGCTTCTACTAAAGAAGGGGACTATATTTTAGATCCATTTGTTGGCAGTGGCACTACGGGTGTTGTTGCGAAGCGATTAGGTAGAAGATTTATAGGTATCGATGCTGAAAAAGAATATCTGGAAATAGCTAAACATAGAATTGAGAGAGAATTTTATGCTTCAAACAGGTGAGTATACGACATATAAAGAGTTTGGAAATGATTTAATTCAAAAATTAGAAGAAGGGGGATTTACAAAGGCCATTCAAATGCACGAACCACCCAAATCAAAGATTTTGGAGACACCACAAGGTATTATTTTGAAATATTATGGTTTTAAAGCTAAAGCATCAGATACAATTAGACATTTGAACAGAAATTCATATGATTGTTTAATTCAGTATGAAAATGAAGATGTAACATTTGAAACAATTTGCAATGAAATTATAAGAAAATATTCAGAAACAGAAAATGAAATAAGTTTAGTAAAGAATATTCTTTATATTTTTCTGAAAACTATAGCAAAGTATCCTTTAACAAGTTTTGATATTTGTTTAAAAGAATATTTTATTTATAATGGAAAGTTGACAAATATATGTAGAGTAGGAAGTAATATTTTAACTGATGATACCTTGAAAAAAGGAGTAAATGACCTAAATGTAGTATTAAACGAATTAGATAGTATAGGAAAGTATACTTTTCAGGAATTAATTAATATAATTAGTTATATAGCTATAATAGAGGAATTCAACTATCCTAAAATTTCAGGACATTGGTATTACAGGGGACGAGCGGACTGCTTTGGTAGATATGTAGAAGTTTTGTTTGGTAATGAAAGAGAATTAAAAAGGTTACTTGAATCAAATTCGTTTAAAAATGGTGCTAAGTTTATTCATAAGAAAGAAATAGATAGATGGTACTTTACAAATGAGATTGAGAAAGACCGTATTGAATTAGATGTTGAAAAAAATTATTTTTAAAAGGAAAGATTATTTATGGTAAAGGTTACGATTAACGCAGATGATTATATTGATGGTGTATTGAGAAGAGTTTGTCCTCATTGTGGTGAAGAAAAGTCAATTGATGATTTTGGATACCGTAATATGGGGAATGATAATATTAGAAATCAATCTTGGTGTAAGGAGTGTCGGTAATGAACTTACAAAAATATATTAATTTTTCACATGAAGAACGTTTGAAACAATTTTTAAATACTCTTTCTGTAACCAACCGTACTCCTGATTATTATGTAAATTGGGAGAAAGTGGATCGTGAGACAAAGAAGTATGAACTAGAGTTGAATACTTTAAACTACTTAATTGGTAAAGATGATATCTATTCAGAAGCATTACACCTATTCACTAAACAACCCAATTTGTTAAAAGCAATTCCTAGTCTGATTGCAAGTCGAGATAAAGTTTTGGATGTTTTAACAATAGATGAAAACGATAATATGTCTTTTGAGCAATTGGATTTCAAAACGATAGACACTAGTAGAATAGATGATTACATGAAATTTATTGAGAAATCTGGTTTATTAAAGTTTTTACAACAACATGCTAATCGTTCATTAGTTGATTATGTTTATGGAGTAGAGACTGGATTAGACAGCAATGCACGAAAAAACCGAAGTGGAACAACCATGGAGGGGATTTTAGAGAGACATGTAGCAAAAATTTCTCAGGAACAAAAATTGGAATGGAAATCTCAAGCTACAGCCCAATTTATTAAGGATAAGTGGGGGATTAAAGTACCTGTTGATAAGTCTGAGAGAAGATTTGATGTTGCAGTTTATTCCCGAGAAAAACATAAGGTTTGGCTGATTGAAACGAATTACTATGGCGGAGGAGGAAGTAAATTAAAAGCGGTTGCTGGAGAGTTTACTGAACTTAGTCAATTTGTTATTACCTCAGATGACGATGTTGAATTTGTTTGGGTTACTGATGGTCAAGGATGGAAAACAGCGCACTTACCACTAGCTGAAGCATTTAGTCATATTACTAATGTGTTTAACTTAGAAATGTTGAGAGAAGGATTTTTAGCTGATTTATTTTTACAATGATTGTTCATTAGTTATATACAAAAAAGAGGCTCACACCTCTTTTTCTTATTTCTTTTTATGATTTAATACGGCATTGAGGACAATGGCAAGTAGGCTGGCTACGACGATTCCGTTTGAGAAGAACATTTGGAAGGCTGTTGGCATGCTGATAAAGAGATTACTGTTGTTGAGTCCGACACCTGCAGCTATTGATACAGCTGCGATAAGGAAGTTGTGCTCATTGTTAGCAAAGTCAACACGGGCGAGAATTTGCATCCCTTGAATAGATACAAAACCAAACATCACCAGCATGGCACCACCGAGGACAGGACTCGGAATGATTTGGGCAAGGGCGCCAAACTTAGGAAGGAGTCCAAGGAGAACCAGGAAACCAGCTGCGTAGTAGATTGGCAGGCGAGTCTTGATACCTGATAATTTAACCAAACCAACGTTTTGTGAAAATCCTGTGTACGGGAAGGTGTTAAAGATTCCTCCGAGAAGTACGGCCAAACCTTCTGCACGGTAACCGTTGCGAAGGCGCGTGCTGTCGATTGGATCCTTTGTGATATCAGACAAGGCTAGGTAAACACCAGTTGACTCAACCATAGAAACCGTTGCGATGATACACATCATGACAATAGATGAGATTTCAAAGGTTGGCATCCCAAAGTAGAGTGGAGTTGGGACATGGACAAGTGGTGCTGCCGCAACAGGAGAGAAATCAACCAAGCCCATGGTAGCGGCAATGGCAGTTCCAACAACCAGACCAATCAAAATAGAGATAGACTTGATAAATCCTTTGGTAAAGATATTGATCAAGAGGATAATCAGAACAGTGATAGCTGCAAGCAAGAGACTTTGACCAGTTGGCTCTGGAACGTTATTTCCCATATTTCCAATAGCGACAGGAATCAAGGTTAAACCAATCGTGGTAATAACAGATCCTGTTACGATAGATGGGAAGAGATTGGCTACTTTTGAGAAGATGCCTGAAACAAGAACAACGTAAATCCCTGATGCGATAAGGGCACCAAACATAGCGCCACTACCATGGCTTTGCCCAATCATAATCAAGGGAGCGACAGATTGGAAGGCAACTCCGAGAACGACTGGGAGTCCAATCCCAAAGTATTTGTTGAGTTGGAGTTGGAGGAAAGTTGCCACCCCACACATGAAGATATCTGTAGAAATCAGGTAGGTCAACTGCTCAGTTGAATAGCCAAGGGCTGTCGCAATCATGATGGGAACCAGGATGGATCCTGAGTACATGGCTAGTAAGTGCTGCAAGCCAAGAACGGCTGCTTGCGAATGTTTTTCTTGAGTTTGCATTAGAGATCTGCCTCCTTAAATACGACTTGACCATTTTCAAAACGATCCAAACGAGCGAGTGATAGAACAGGGTAGCCTGCTTTTTCAAGCAAATCACGGCCATCTTGGAAGGATTTTTCAATCACAATACCGATAGCTTCGACTGTGGCACCAGCCTGTTCAATGATTTGAATCAAGCCTTTAGCAGCTTGGCCATTAGCAAGGAAATCGTCGATAATCAAGACCTTATCCTCTGGTGAGAGGAATTTTCCAGCGATAGAAACGGTGCTGGTCACCTGCTTGGTAAAGGAGTAAACTTCGGCAGTTAAGATTCCTTCGTTCATAGTGATGTTTTTAGCTTTTTTAGCGAAAATCATGGGAACGTTTAAGGCTTCAGCTGTAAAAATGGCTGGGGCAATACCCGATGCTTCAATGGTTACGACCTTGGTAATACCAGCAGCAGCAAATTTTTCCGCAAAAACCTTACCAATCTCTCGCATCAAGCTAAAGTCAACTTGGTGGGTTAAAAAGGAATCCACCTTGAGGATGTTGTCACCCAAGATATGCCCATCCTTGAGGATGCGCTCTTCTAATAATTTCATAAGACCTCCTAAAGTCTAAAAGCCAATCCATTTGCTTTCTAGTAAGAAGTAGAAAAAGGACCTACTTAATCTCTAAGTAAGTCCCCAAAATAGGCATGGCAAAAACACCCATACCTCACTCTGACTTACTTATTGTTAGGTGTTCCGGCACCTTGTAGAAACGTCGTGCCAATTCACGACATAAACAAGTAAAACGATATTCAATTTTAAATAGGCTTGAGCCAATGTTTTTATTTTACACTAAATAACTTTAGAAATCAAATATTTTGTTAGTATTTTAGTTTGAAAAACGAACAAATTGAAGAAAAATGGACAAAAACTCAATTGTAGACTAACATTTAGAAGATTTTTTCTATTCTCTATTCGCTAAATCTTAAAAAATAGCCATCGGGATCCAAAACTGCAAATTCATGTGGATAGATATAGTGATCCTCAACACGAAACTTTCTTTTGGTTAAGGGACGATAAATAGGATAGTTTGCCTCCATCACTTTTTGATAGAGTTTTGGAACATCCTCTATACCAAAGGAGAGATTGACTCCACGGCCAAAGGGGTAGGTAAGGTTAGCCAGTTCCTCGGGGGTTCCTTCCTCTAACATTAGCTGGCAGTCTTCAAGTGAGAGGAAGAGAAATTTCTCCTCTGGACGCTCGTATTCGACAGAGAATCCTAGCAGGTCGCAGTAGAAGTGGCGTGATTTTTCGATGTCAGATACTACAAATTCAGGAATGACAGCT
Organism: Streptococcus mitis; assembly: GCF_047462815.1. Taxonomy (GTDB): domain Bacteria; phylum Bacillota; class Bacilli; order Lactobacillales; family Streptococcaceae; genus Streptococcus; species Streptococcus mitis_DO. The sequence goes on along the minus strand of NZ_JASHFB010000010.1, from coordinate 73,631 downwards.
TGATAGTCCATTCGTTTTCTCCTTAGAGTTCAATCTCCAATACAATCGGCGTATGGTCTTGGCGAGCACCTGAATCAATCATGTCAGACTTGGTCACCTTGTCAGCAATGCGGTTACTTGTGAGCCAGTAGTCGATTCTCCAGCCTGTATTGTTGATTTTAGAAGTCTTGCTGCGTTGTGCCCACCAAGTGTAGCGTTCTGGAACATCGCCATGAATATGGCGGAAGGTGTCGGTAAATCCAGTTGCCAAGAGGTTGGTAAATCCAGCACGTTCCTCGTCGGTAAATCCAGGTGAACGGCGGTTGCTAGCAGGATTTGCAAGGTCGATTTCATTGTGGGCTACGTTATAGTCACCGGTCGCAAGGACTGGTTTTTCTTTGTCTAGTTCAGCCAAATACTCAGCATATTTGACATCCCAGACTTGACGTTCTTCCAAGCGTTTGAGGCCATCACCAGCGTTTGGTGTGTAAACTTGGGTAACGAAAAATTTATCAAATTCTAGAGTGATGATACGACCTTCCAAGTCCATGGTAGAAGGGGCACCGATTTCTGGGAAGCTGATAGTTGGTGTAAGTTCTTTCTTATAGAGGAACATGGTTCCAGCATAGCCTTTGCGGGCAGGTTCTTGAGAAGAGCGCCACGTGTTTTCGTAGTCTGGGAAGAGTTCAGCTAAAATTTCCAAGTGTTTCTTTGTAGGCCCCTTGGCAGAAAGCTTAGTTTCTTGGATAGCAATGATATCAGCATTTTCAGCGACCAAGGTCTGTAGGACTTCTTGGGACAATTTCGCGCGAGCTGAGTCACTAGTTAGGGCAGCATTGAGGGAATCAATATTCCATGAGATAAGTTTCATAAAGTTACCTTTTTCATTCAGATTATAGATTTTATTATACCAAAAAAAGGTCTATTTCCCCAACGTATGGCTTGAAAAATCACTCTCTTTCGTTTATAATTAAGAATGATTTTATGAAAGGGAGTGAAAATAAATGAAATTTTACTCATATGACTATGTACTTAGCCAAATCAGTCAGCAAAATGGAATCATGATTGGCTTTGGGATTGTGCTCCTAGCTATCACAGGATTTTTTGCTTTTAAAGCCTATCGAGATAAAAAGGGGACTAAGTTTCGGGAATTGGTCATGATTTTGGCCTTGACCTTGGTGGCCATGCTTTTGGTGACAATCTCAAAATACCAGACCAATCAAGCCTCTAACAACCAATTTCAAACTTCACTTCATTTCATAGAGGTTGTTTCCAAAGACTTGGGAGTGGATAAATCAGAAGTTTATGTCAATACTTCTGCAGCCACTGATGGAGCACTTATCAAGGTAGGTTCAAATTTCTATCGTGCCATGAACGGGAGCCAACCAGACAAGTATCTTTTAGAGAAATTAGAATTGCATCAAGCAGACGCTATTGAATTGGTGGAGGTAAACAAATGACACTCAATTATATGGAAATTTTAATCAAACTGGCCTTGGGTCTTTTCTCTCTTGTTTTTGTTATTAATGTGACAGGAAAGGGGAATCTAGCACCTAACTCTGCTACAGACCAAATTCAGAACTATGTTCTTGGTGGTATCATCGGTGGGGTGATTTACAATAGTTCTATCAGCATTCTCCAGTATGCAGTGATTTTGATGATGTGGACGATTTTGGTCTTGACCCTCAAGTGGCTCAATAACAATGTTCGTTTTGTCAAACGCTTGATTGATGGAAAACCAACTCTCCTTATCAAAAATGGGCAGATTGACCCAGAAGCCTGTCGTTCAGTTGGTTTGTCTGCAGCAGAAGTTGCTCTCAAACTTCGTAGCCAAGGGATTTTCCAGATGAAACAGGTCAAATGCGCTGTGCAGGAGCAAAATGGCCAACTCATCGTGGTCCAAATGGGAGATGAAAATCCTAAGTATCCAGTTGTGACTGACGGTGTGATCCAAGTCGATGTCTTGGAATCGATTGGTCGTAACGAAGAGTGGTTGCTTGACAATCTCAGCAAGCAAGGGCATGACAATGTAGCCAATATCTTTATCGCTGAGTATGACAAGGGTGCGGTCACAGTCGTAACCTATGAATAAGAAAAACCTGGGGTCTTGGCCTCAGGTTTCTATTTGCAATCAGAAAGGAATTTTATGTCCATTATTCAAAAACTTTGGTGGTTTTTCAAGTTAGAAAAACGTCGTTATCTAGTCGGAATTGTGGCCCTGATCTTGGTTTCCGTCCTCAATCTCATTCCCCCCATGGTCATGGGGCGGGTCATCGATGCCATTACTTCGGAGCAATTAACCCAGCAGGACCTCCTTCTTGACCTATTTTACTTGCTACTTGCGGCCTTTGGTATGTACTATCTGCGCTATGTTTGGCGTATGTATATTCTTGGGACTTCCTACCGTTTGGGACAGATTATGCGCTCTCGCTTGTTTGAGCATTTCACAAAAATGTCTCCAGCTTTTTATCAAACCTACCGGACGGGGGACCTGATGGCACACGCAACCAATGATATCAATGCCTTAACTCGTCTCGCCGGTGGCGGAGTCATGTCAGCAGTGGATGCTTCCATCACGGCACTGGTGACTTTGTTGACCATGCTTTTTATCATTTCATGGCAGATGACCTTGGTTGCCATTCTTCCCCTGCCTTTCATGGCTTATGCGACCAGTCGTCTAGGGAGAAAGACCCACAAGGCCTTTGGCGAATCACAAGCTGCCTTTTCCGAACTTAATAACAAGGTACAGGAGTCCGTATCAGGTATCAAAGTGACCAAGTCTTTCGGTTATCAGGCGGACGAGTTGAAGTCTTTTCAGGCAGTCAATGAATTGACCTTTCAAAAGAACCTCCAAACCATGAAATACGATAGTCTCTTTGACCCTATGGTTCTCTTGTTTGTTGGTTCATCCTATGTTTTAACGCTTTTGGTCGGTTCCTTGATGGTTCAGGAAGGGCAAATCACGGTTGGAAATCTGGTTACCTTTATCAGTTACTTGGATATGCTGGTCTGGCCTCTTATGGCTATCGGTTTCCTCTTTAATATTACCCAGCGAGGCAAGGTTTCTTACCAGCGGATTGAGGAACTTTTATCTCAGGAATCACCTGTAAAAGATCCTGAATTTCCTTTAGATGGTATCGAAAATGGGCGCTTGGAGTACGATATTGACAGCTTTGCCTTTGAAAATGAGGAAACACTGACGGATATTCACTTTAGTTTGGAAAAAGGGCAAACTCTGGGCTTAGTCGGGCAGACAGGCTCTGGAAAAACGTCCTTGATTAAGCTTCTCTTACGCGAATACGATGTGGATAAGGGAGCTATTTATCTAAATGGTCATGATATTCGGGACTATCGTCTGACAGACCTTCGTAGTCTTATGGGCTATGTTCCTCAGGACCAGTTCCTCTTTGCGACTTCGATTTTAGCCAATATCCGCTTTGGTAATCCTAACTTGCCCCTTTCAGCGGTCGAGGAAGCGACCAAGCTAGCTCAAGTATACCAAGACATTGTAGCCATGCCACAGGGATTTGATACGTTGATTGGTGAAAAAGGAGTCAGTCTTTCTGGTGGTCAAAAGCAGCGTCTGGCTATGAGTCGGGCTATGATTTTAGACCCGGATATCTTGATTTTAGATGATTCCTTGTCGGCCGTGGATGCTAAGACGGAGTATGCGATTATCGACAACCTCAAGGAAATGCGCAAGGAAAAGACAACCATTATCACAGCTCATCGTCTCAGTGCGGTTGTCCATGCAGATTTGATTTTAGTTCTGCAAAATGGCCAAATCATCGAACGGGGCACGCACGATGACCTGCTTGCCCTGGATGGCTGGTATGCCCAAACCTACCAGTCTCAGCAGTTGGAAATGAAAGGAGAAGAAGATGCAGAATAAACAAGAACAATGGGCTGTATTGAAGCGCTTGATGTCCTATCTCAAACCTTATGGACTCCTGACCTTTTTGGCACTCAGTTTTCTCCTAGCAACGACAGTCATTAAAAGTGTTATTCCTCTTGTGGCCTCCCACTTTATCGACCAGTATCTCAGCAATCTTAACCAAGTTGCCGTTACCGTTTTACTGTCCTACTATGGCCTTTATATCCTACAAACTGTAGTTCAGTATGTCGGCAATCTTCTCTTTGCGCGGGTGTCCTACAGCATTGTCAGGGATATTCGTCGGGATGCCTTTGCCAATATGGAGAAGCTGGGTATGTCTTATTTTGATAAGACGCCAGCAGGTTCCATCGTTTCTCGTTTGACAAATGATACCGAGACCATTAGTGATATGTTTTCAGGAATTTTATCCAGCTTTATCTCAGCAGTTTTCATTTTTCTGACAACCCTTTATACTATGTTGGTTCTGGACTTTCGTTTGACAGCTTTAGTCTTGCTCTTTCTCCCCTTGATTTTCCTTTTGGTCAATCTCTATCGGAAAAAGTCAGTGAAAATCATCGAAAAAACCAGAAGTCTCTTATCAGATATCAATAGTAAGCTGGCAGAGAATATCGAAGAAATTAGGATTATCCAGGCCTTTAATCAAGAGAAGCGCCTGCAGGCAGAATTTGATGAGATCAACCAAGAACACTTAGTCTACGCCAACCGTTCTGTAGCCTTGGATGCCCTCTTTTTGAGACCTGCCATGAGTTTGCTGAAACTCCTAGGTTATGCTGTCTTGATGGCCTACTTTGGTTACCGTGGCCTTTCTATCGGGATAACAGCCGGAACCATGTATGCCTTTATCCAGTATATTAATCGCCTCTTTGATCCCTTGATTGAGGTGACGCAAAACTTTTCAACCCTTCAAACGTCCATGGTGTCTGCAGGGCGTGTATTTGCCTTGATTGACGAGAAGACCTATGAGCCTCTTCAAAAAGATGGGCAAGCCAAAGTCCAAGAAGGCAATATCCGTTTTGAACATGTGTGTTTCTCTTATGATGGCAAGCACCAGATTCTGGATGATATTTCCTTTTCGGTTAACAAGGGTGAAACCATTGCCTTTGTAGGGCATACAGGTTCAGGGAAATCTTCCATTATCAATGTCCTCATGCGCTTTTATGAATTTCAGTCAGGGCGAGTTCTCTTGGATGGGGTGGATATTAGGGACTACAGTCAAGAAGAGCTGAGAAAAAATATCGGACTGGTCTTGCAAGAACCCTTCCTTTATCATGGGACTATTAAGTCCAATATCGCCATGTACCAAAATCTTAGTGATGAGCAGGTTCAGGCTGCGGCAGCTTTCGTGGATGCAGATTCCTTTATTCAGGAACTTCCTCAGGGTTATGATTCCCCTGTTTCCGAGCGTGGTTCGAGTTTCTCTACTGGTCAGCGCCAGCTTCTAGCCTTTGCTAGAACAGTCGCTAGTCAGCCTAAAATCCTGATTTTGGATGAAGCGACAGCCAATATTGACTCTGAAACAGAAAGTTTGGTTCAAGCTTCACTAGCTAAGATGAGACAGGGACGGACAACCATTGCCATCGCCCACCGTCTTTCAACCATTCAAGACGCCAACTGTATCTATGTCTTGGATAAGGGGCGCATCATCGAGAGTGGAACTCATGAGGAACTCTTGGCTTTGGAAGGAATCTATCACAAGATGTATAGTTTGCAGGCAGGAGCTATGTCCTAATACTCTTTGAAAATCTATTCAAGCCATGTCAGATTTATCTGCAATCTCAAAGCTGTATATTGATCAGCCTACGCCGAGCTTTCTAGAGTATGAGAAAGAAATTCTTCAAATTACAGATTTCTTTCACCGCCTTTTCCATTTTGTGGTAGAATGAAAAATGTTGACAAATAGTATAATAAAAACAAAGGAGAAACAGCATGCTGAAATGGGAAGACTTGCCCGTGGAAATGAAATCAAGCGAGGTTGAGTCTTACTACCAGCTTGTCTCTAAAAGGAAGGGTTCGCTGATTTTCAAGCGTTGCTTGGATTGGGTTCTAGCCTTGGTCTTACTGGTTCTGACCTCTCCCATCTTTCTCATCTTGAGCATTTGGATCAAGTTGGATAGCAAGGGGCCTGTTATATACAAGCAAGAGCGCGTGACCCAGTATAATCGACCTTTCAAGATTTGGAAGTTCCGTACCATGGTGACGGATGCGGATAAAAAAGGGAGTCTGGTGACTTCTGCTAACGATAGTCGCATTACTAAGGTTGGCAATTTCATCCGCCGTGTGCGTTTGGACGAACTGCCTCAGTTGGTCAATGTCCTTAAAGGTGAGATGTCCTTTGTCGGTACACGACCTGAAGTGCCACGCTACACGGAGCAGTATAGCCCTGAAATGATGGCGACCTTGCTTTTACCAGCAGGGATTACCTCTCCAGCTAGCATCAACTATAAGGATGAGGACACCATCATCAGTCAAATGACGGAGAAAGGTCTGTCGGTTGACCGAGTCTATGTCGAACACGTCCTTCCTGAAAAGATGCGCTATAATCTCGACTATCTCCGAGAATTTAGTTTCCTTGGAGATATCAAAATCATGTTTCAAACCGTGTTTGAAGTACTAAAATAAAGTAGTCATGAGAAAATGAGTACAGATAAAAGGAGCAAATCAATGCCAAATTACAATATTCCATTTTCACCACCCGATATTACGGAAGCAGAAATTGCTGAAGTAGCAGATACCCTGCGTTCTGGTTGGATCACAACAGGTCCTAAGACCAAAGAACTGGAGCGTCGCTTGTCCCAATACACACAGACACCTAAGACTGTCTGCCTCAATTCTGCAACTGCCGCTCTTGAGTTGATTTTGCGCGTCTTGGAAGTGGGGCCTGGAGATGAAGTCATCGTTCCAGCCATGACCTATACAGCTTCATGTAGTGTCATCACTCACGTGGGAGCAACCCCTGTCATGGTGGATATTCAAGCAGATACGTTTGAGATGGACTATGACTTGCTTGAGCAAGCTATCACTGAAAAGACTAAGGTGATTATTCCGGTTGAGCTTGCGGGGATTGTTTGCGACTATGACCGTTTGTTCCAAGTAGTGGAGAAGAAACGTGACCTCTTTACCGCTTCAAGCAAGTGGCAAAAGGCCTTTAACCGTATTGTGATTGTTTCTGATAGTGCCCACGCTTTGGGGTCTACTTATAAAGGACAACCAGCTGGATCAATCGCGGACTTTACTTCCTTCTCATTCCACGCCGTTAAGAACTTTACAACTGCGGAGGGTGGAAGTGCCACTTGGAAAGCCAATCCAGCGATTGATGACGAAGAAATGTACAAGGAATTCCAAATCCTTTCCCTTCATGGTCAAACAAAGGATGCCCTGGCTAAGATGCAGTTAGGTTCATGGGAATACGATATCGTCACACCAGCCTACAAGTGCAATATGACTGATATCATGGCTTCCCTTGGTTTGGTACAATTGGACCGTTACTCTGGTTTGCTTGGCCGTCGTAAGGACATCGTGGACCGCTATGATAGTGGTTTTGCAGGTTCTCGTATCCATCCATTGGCACACAAGACTGAAACTGTCGAATCTTCACGTCACCTCTACATCACCCATGTAGAAGGAGCAAGCTTAGAAGAACGCAATCTCATCATCCAAGAATTGGCTAAAGCAGGAATTGCAAGTAATGTACACTACAAACCACTTCCGCTCTTGACAGCCTATAAGAATCTTGGCTTTGATATGGCGAACTATCCTAAGGCCTATGCCTTCTTTGAAAATGAAATTACGCTCCCTCTTCATACTAAACTAAGCGATGAAGAAGTGGACTATATCATTGAGACTTTCAAAACAGTTTCTGAAAAAGTGCTAGTTTCATCAAAAAAATCGTAAAAAAGTCTTGACAAAGAAAAAACAAAGTATTAAAATAAGTTCAACAAATCAGAAAAGTAACTATTTTTGATCTTCAGGGAGCCTGTGGTGATTGTGAACAGGTGGTTGGAAGTAGTGAAAGTGGGCTGATTTTAAAAATGAATTTGAAACAATGAAAATTCGGTGCGCACACCTTACAGTGCAACTTGTTGTTAGACAAGGTAGAGATGTAAAGGGGATAGTCCCTTTATAATTGAGGTGGCACCGCGTTACCAACGCCCTCACATGGAAGTATATTCTGTGTGTGGGCTTTTTTCTTTCGGTCATTTTGTTTTTCTTTTATTAGGGCGTTAAGTCGCTTTGATGAACTTAAGTTCTATCTGCAGCTCCTTGCCTACTACTAAAAGCAAACAAAAAGCCGAATTAATACAGAAAGAGGAAATTTTTATGACAACTAAAGGTTATTTTGGACAATTTGGTGGTAGTTTTGTACCGGAGCCGATTCAGGCTTTGTTGGATGAGTTGGAAGTGACATTTGACAAGTACAAGGATGATCCAGAGTTTTTGGCAGAATTTCGTCATTACTTGAAGGATTATTCAGGTCGCGAAACACCGCTCTATTTTGCGGAAAGTTTGACAGAACACTTAGGTGGTGCTAAGATTTATCTCAAGCGCGAAGATCTTAACCACCTTGGTTCTCACAAACTCAACAACGTTTTAGGGCAAATTCTTCTGGCTAAACGTATGGGCAAAAAACGAGTAATCGCAGAAACAGGAGCTGGTCAGCACGGTGTTGCGACGGCGGCAGCTGCAGCCAAGTTTGGTATGGCCTGTGATGTCTACATGGGGGCAGAAGATGTGGAGCGTCAACGTCTCAATGTTTTCCGTATGGAGATGATGGGAGCAACTGTTCACGCAGTTGAAACAGGGACTCGTACCCTCAAAGATGCTGTTGATGCAGCCTTTGGAGCATGGATGAATGACCTTGAAGCCTTCTATGTTCTGGGATCTGCTGTAGGTCCTCACCCTTATCCTACAATTGTCCACGAGTTCCAAAAGGTCATCAGTGAAGAATCTCGCCGTCAAATCTTAGAAAAAGAAGGACGCTTACCAGATTACGTTATTGCCTGTGTAGGTGGTGGTTCCAATGCCATTGGTGCTTTTTCTCAGTATGTGGCTGATGAAGAAGTTAAATTGGTTGGGGTCGAAGCTGCTGGTCACGGACTTGATACAGACAAGCACGCAGCTACTATGACAAAAGGTAGTATCGGAATTGTTGATGGTATGAAGACTTATGCAGTCTTTAAGGAAGACGGAGAGCTGGCTCCAGTTTACTCTATCTCAGCTGGATTGGACTATCCAGGGGTTGGCCCAGAACACGCCTACTTCAAAGATTCAGGTCGCGTGGAATATGTCGCTGCGACGGATGAAGAAGCTGTTCAGGCTCTCCTACTTCTCAGCAAGACAGAAGGGATTATCCCAGCGATTGAAAGTTCGCATGCTATCGCAGAAGCAGTTAAACGTGCACCGAAACTAAGTAAAGACGACATTATCATTATCAATGTCTCTGGTCGTGGAGACAAGGACGTAGCTGCAATTGCAGACTACCTAGAAGCTAAAAAATAAAAGATGGAAAAATTACAGTCTTTTCTCTCACAGAGAGCTTGTGGTTGCTGGAAACAAGCAGAGAAAGCTGTAAGGTTGGGTCCATCTGAAATGAGAGAAGAAAACATAATTCTCAAGGGAGTGCCCTTTATCGCACAGCCTGTTACAGGAGGTATCTGAGACAGGAATGAGAGATAGGAGAAATCCTATAATTGAGGTGGCACCGCGAATTTCGTCCTCACGCAAGTTGTTTTGCGTGGGGATTTTTATATGTCTATTATAGGTTCAGCTGTTTAGTTTTAAATTATTGTTCATTATTAAATAGATTGCTACAAAAAATTTGCGAACGAAGTGAGCTTTTAAAAGATATTTCCCGCCATAGTGGTATCCTATAGAAGCAAATATGCTTCTATAGGACGGAATTTTTGAGACCTAAGGCTCAAAAATTAGGGATGAAATTTCGGAGAAAGTTGCTCCCGTCCGCACTATTTAAGGGAAATAGAAAAAGATAAAAAATTAAAAATAAGGAACTGAAAGGGAAATACAATGGAACGAATCATTCATGGAGATGTCTTATCACCAATCTTGGCTTATATGCGCCTAAAGGGGCAACACAAGGTTATCTTAGAGAGTATTCCGAGAGACAAGGAAACAGCTCGTTTTTCTATCTTAGCTTATAATCCAGTTTTTGAGATTAAGTTTGAAAATGGAGTCCTTTATCAAAATGGTCAAGTGATTGATCGGGATCCCTTGGATTTCCTTTATGAAGTGACTCATAAGAGCCAGCACCATTCAGACCTCCCTTTTGGTGGGGGAGCCATTGGCTTTGTGGGTTACGATATGATTTCGCTTTATGAAGAAATTGGTCAAATTCCTCAAGATACAATTGGAACACCAGACATGCATTTCTTCGTCTATGAGAGTTACATTGTCTTTGACCACAAGAAGGAAAAAATTCATGTCATCGAGGATGCTCTCTATAGTGAGCGTAGTCAAGAAGACTTGGAAAAAGCCTTGAACCAAGTGCTTGAGGAATTACGCATTCCTGCTCCAAATGAATTTGAAGACTTGGATCTATCTCCGCTGGACTTCAAACCGCATATCGCTCCTCAGAAGTTTGAGGAAATGGTGGAAACAGCTCGTGACTTGATTCGTAATGGGGATATGTTCCAATGTGTACTCAGCCAGCGTTTCTCAGCAGAAGTGACTGGAAATCCATTTGACTTCTACAGAAATCTCCGCGTGACTAATCCTTCTAATTACCTTTATTTCTATGATTTTGGGGATTATCAAATCATCGGTGCCAGTCCAGAAAGTTTGGTTTCTGTCAAAAATGGCATCGTAACAACCAATCCGATTGCGGGTACGCGACCAAGAGGAGCTACGGATGAAGAAGACAAGGCTTTGGCGACAGACCTGCTTTCGGATGAGAAGGAAACGGCAGAGCATCGAATGTTAGTAGACTTGGGTCGTAATGATATTGGTCGCATCTCTGAAACGGCCAGTGTCCAAGTCACTAAGTATATGGAAGTGGAACTCTTCCGCTATGTCATGCATTTGACCAGTGTGGTCAAGGGGCGTTTGCTTCCAGAACTCACTGCTATGGATGCTTTGAAAGCAACACTTCCTGCTGGAACAGTTTCTGGAGCACCAAAGATTCGAGCGATGAGACGCATCTATGAACTGGAAACGGAAAAACGGGGCGTATACGCAGGAGCAATCGGCTACTTGTCTGCGACGGGTGATATGGATTTCGCCATTGCCATCCGAACTATGATTCTCAAAAATCAAACAGCCTATGTGCAGGCTGGGGCAGGGATTGTCTACGACTCCATCGCCCAAAACGAATACCAAGAAACCATTAACAAGGCTAAATCTATGACTAGAATTGGAGAACTAAGACCATGATTTTATTGATTGACAACTATGATTCTTTTACCTATAACTTGGCCCAATACATTGGGAATTTTGCAGAAGTACAGGTCTTGAGAAATGATGATCCCAAGCTGTATGAAGAAGCTGAAAAAGCAGATGGTCTGGTCTTTTCTCCTGGTCCTGGTTGGCCAGTTGATGCTGGAAAGATGGAAGACATGATTCGTGATTTTTCTGGCAAGAAGCCGATTCTTGGGATTTGTTTGGGCCACCAAGCCATCGCAGAAGTCTTTGGCGGTAAGCTAGGCTTGGCTCCCAAAGTCATGCATGGGAAACAGAGCAATATCAGCTTTGAAGCGCCATCTGTTTTGTATCAAGGTATCGAGGATGGTCGTGCGGTCATGCGTTACCACAGTATTTTGATTGAAGAAATGCCAGAAGACTTTGAAGTGACAGCTCGTTCGACTGATGACCAAGCCATTATGGGAATTCAACATAAAAACCTACCGATTTATGGCTTCCAGTACCATCCAGAGAGCATTGGAACGCCAGATGGCTTGTCTTCTATTCGGAATTTTATCGAGAAGGTTGTAAAGTGAGGAAACTAGGATGAAAGAGATTATTGAAAAACTAGCAAAATTTGAAAATTTATCAGGTGTGGAAATGACGGATGTCATTGAGCGTATCGTAACTGGGCGTGTTACAGAGGCGCAGATTGCTTCTCTTCTATTGGCCCTTAAGATGAAGGGGGAAACACCTGAAGAACGCACAGCCATTGCCCAAGTCATGAGAGGACATGCCCAACATATTCCAACTGAAATTCATGATGCCATGGACAACTGTGGTACAGGTGGGGACAAGTCTTTCAGCTTTAACATCTCCACAACTGCAGCCTTTGTCTTGGCTGGTGGCGGTGTTCACATGGCCAAGCATGGTAACCGCTCGATTTCTTCTAAATCTGGTTCTGCAGATGTCCTAGAAGCCTTGGGCATCAACCTAGACCTCAAACCAGCTGAACTAGGTAAGGTCTTTGATAAAACTGGAATCGTCTTTCTCTTCGCTAAAAATATGCATCCAGCTATGAAATACATCATGCCAGCTCGTTTGGAATTGGGAATTCCAACGATCATGAACTTGACTGGTCCCCTGATTCACCCAATGGCCTTGGAAACACAGCTTCTTGGAATTAGTCGTCCAGAATTGCTAGAAAGTACAGCTCAGGTTTTGAAAAATATGGGTCGCAAACGTGCCATCGTGGTTGCTGGGCCAGAAGGATTGGATGAAGCTGGCTTGAACGGAACAACCAATATTGCTCTTCTTGAAAATGGCGAAATCACTTTGTCAAGCTTTACTCCAGAGGATTTGGGAATGGAAGGCTACGCTATCGAAGACATTCGTGGAGGCAATGCTCAGGAAAATGCAGAAATTTTGCTTAGCGTTCTTAAAAATGAACCAAGTCCATTCTTGGAAACTACAGTTTTAAATGCTGGTCTTGGTTTCTATGCTAATGGTAAGGTAGATAGTATCAAGGAAGGAGTTGCCTTGGCTCGTCAAGTCATTGCTAGTGGCAAGGCCCTTGAAAAACTCAGACTGTTACAGGAGTACCAAAAATGAGTCAGGAATTTTTAGCACGAATCTTGGAGCAGAAGGCGCGTGAGGTCGAGCAGATGGAGCTGGAGGAAATCCAGCCCCTGCGCCAGACCTATCGTTTAGCTGACTATCTAAAACAACATCAAGACCGTTTACAGGTAATCGCTGAGGTCAAGAAGGCTAGCCCTAGTCTGGGAGATATCAATCTAGATGTGGATATTGTGCAACAGGCTCAGACTTATGAAGAAAACGGCGCAGTGATGATTTCTGTTCTGACAGATGAGGTTTTCTTTAAAGGGCATTTGGATTATCTGCGGGAGATTTCCAGTCAGGTAAACATTCCAACACTTAACAAGGACTTTATCATCGATGAAAAGCAAATCATCCGTGCTCGCAATGCTGGTGCGACAGTTATCTTACTCATTGTCGCTGCCTTGTCAGAAGAACGTGTCAAGGAACTCTATGACTACGCGACAGAGCTTGGTCTGGAAGTCTTGGTGGAGACTCACAATCTAGCTGAACTAGAAGTGGCCCACAGGCTTGGTGCTGAGATTATTGGGGTTAATAACCGCAACTTGACCACCTTTGAGGTCGACTTGCAGACCAGTGTAGATTTGGCTAAACATTTCAAAGATGATTGCTTGTACATTTCTGAATCTGCTATTTTCACAGGGCAGGATGCGGAACGAGTAGCACCATACTTTAACGGAATTTTGGTAGGGACAGCTCTTATGCAGGCAGAAGATGTAGCCCAGAGAATCAAGGAGTTACAGATTGACAAAGGTTAAAATTTGTGGACTATCGACCAAAGAAGCGGTGGAAACAGCCGTTTCAGCAGGAGCCGACTACATCGGTTTTGTCTTTGCACCTAGTAAAAGACAGGTGACCTTGGATCAGGCTGCTGAGCTGGCAAAACTTATTCCTGCAGATGTGAAAAAGGTTGGTGTATTTGTTTCACCAAGTCGGGCAGAATTGCTAGAAGCGATTGAAAAAGTTGGCCTAGACTTGGTTCAAGTTCACGGTCAGGTAGCAGATGATTTGTTTGAGGATTTGCCTTGTGCCAGCATTCAGGCTGTGCAGGTGGATGGAGAGGGTCATGTACCCAATTCTCAGGCAGATTATCTACTCTTTGATGCCCCTGTGGCTGGGAGTGGCCAGACATTTGACTGGGCTCAACTGGATACGATTGGACTAACTCAGCCTTTCTTTATCGCAGGTGGGCTTAATGAAGACAATGTAGTAAAAGCAATTCAACACTTTACTCCCTATGCAGTAGATGTATCAAGCGGAGTGGAGACAGACGGACAAAAAGATCATGAAAAGATTAGAAGATTTATAGAGAGGGTAAAGAATGGCATATCAAGAACCAAATAAAGATGGATTTTACGGAAAATTCGGCGGACGTTTCGTCCCAGAAACATTAATGACAGCAGTTTTGGAGTTGGAGAAAGCCTACCGTGAAAGTCAGGCAGACCCAAGTTTCCAAGAGGAATTAAACCAACTTTTGCGCCAGTATGTGGGACGTGAAACTCCCCTTTACTACGCAAAAAATTTGACTCAGCATATTGGCGGAGCCAAGATTTATCTCAAACGGGAAGATCTCAACCATACAGGTGCCCACAAGATTAACAATGCCTTGGGACAAGTTCTTCTGGCTAAACGCATGGGCAAAAAGAAAATTATCGCTGAAACAGGTGCTGGTCAGCACGGTGTGGCAACTGCAACTGCTGCAGCCCTCTTTAACATGGAATGTACTATCTACATGGGTGAGGAAGATGTCAAACGCCAAGCCCTCAATGTCTTCCGTATGGAGCTTTTGGGAGCTAAGGTCGAGGCAGTGACAGACGGTTCGCGCGTGCTCAAAGATGCGGTCAATGCAGCCCTCCGTTCATGGGTAGCTAATATCGATGATACCCACTATATCCTTGGTTCTGCTTTGGGACCTCATCCTTTCCCAGAAATCGTTCGTGATTTCCAAAGTGTCATCGGTCGAGAAGCTAAACAACAATACCGTGACTTGACAGGTCAAGATTTGCCAGATGCTCTAGTAGCCTGTGTTGGTGGGGGTTCGAATGCCATCGGCCTTTTCCATCCATTTGTGGAAGACGAGTCAGTGGCTATGTATGGGGCTGAAGCAGCTGGACTTGGTGTGGATACAGAGCATCACGCAGCAACCTTGACCAAGGGGCGTCCGGGTGTCCTCCATGGTTCCCTCATGGATGTTCTCCAAGATGCTCACGGTCAAATTCTTGAAGCATTCTCTATCTCAGCAGGTTTGGACTATCCTGGTATCGGTCCAGAACATTCTCACTACCACGATATCAAACGTGCCAGCTATGTTCCTGTGACGGACGAGGAAGCCTTGGAAGGATTCCAACTCTTGTCTCGTGTGGAAGGGATTATCCCAGCCTTGGAATCAAGCCATGCCATTGCCTTCGCGGTGAAATTAGCCAAAGAACTTGGTCCAGACAAGTCAATGATTGTCTGCCTATCTGGACGTGGGGACAAGGATGTAGTCCAAGTCAAAGACCGCTTGGAAGCAGATGCAGCAAAGAAGGGAGAAGCCCATGCCTAAGACTTTAACAGAAAAATTGAACGTTATCAAAGCAACTGGAAAAGGAATTTTCGTTCCCTATATCATGGCTGGAGACCATGAAAAAGGTTTGGATGGTCTCGCTGAAACAATCCACTTTTTAGAAGATTTGGGTGTTTCTGCCATCGAAGTGGGTATTCCCTTTTCAGATCCTGTTGCAGATGGGCCTGTGATCGAAGAAGCTGGCTTGCGCAGTTTAGCCCACGGGACCTCTACCCAGGCTTTGGTTGAAACCTTGAAAACCATTGAAACAGAGGTTCCACTTGTCATCATGACCTACTTTAACCCCCTCTTTCAGTATGGTGTGGAGAAATTTGTCAAAGATTTGGCGGATACAGCCGTTAAGGGATTGATTATTCCAGACCTGCCTCATGAGCATGCTAACTTTGTGGAGCCTTATTTGGCAGATACAGACATTGCTTTGATTCCCCTAGTAAGCTTGACAACAGGACTTGAGCGTCAGAAAGAGTTGATTGAAGGGGCAGAAGGATTCGTCTATGCGGTTGCCATCAATGGGGTGACAGGGAAATTCGGCAATTACCGTGCAGACTTGGACAAGCACTTGGCACAACTGCATCAAGTGGCCGACATCCCCGTCTTGACAGGTTTTGGCGTATCTAGTCAATCTGATGTAGAACGTTTCAATGCGGTGTCAGATGGCGTTATCGTTGGTTCAAAAATTGTAAAAGCTCTCCACCAAGGAGAGCCTATTGAGGACTTTATTAAACAAGCAGTAGCTTACCAAAAATAATCAGACAAGCAGCAAGTAAGAGGAAAGGCACAAAAGGAAGTCTTTCCTTTTTCTTTTGCAGGAGAAAGGCTAGAATCCCCGCCGCAGAAGCAAACTGAATCAAGATCAGTAATTCTGTTGCGCTAAAGACGATAGCACAAGAAGCTAGAAAGAGAAAATCCCCTGCCCCCATGCGGATATCGATAAAATGAGCCAACATTCCAAGGACAAGGAAGAAGACCATGACTAGATTCCAGCCAGAGGAAGCCATGAGGATTAGGTGGAAAGTCATCCAGACCAGTAAGGGATATTCCTGATGGCGAAAGTCGTAGATGCCCAAGGTCAAACCAGCGGTGATTAGGACGACTTGTCCCAAGGAAAGCAATTCCCAAGACCAAGCCAGAAAGAGGAGTCCTAAGCCTAGTTCAAAGAGGGCATACCAGACAGGATAGCGAACCTTGCAGTAGCGACAGCGAAAGCGATTAACCACCTGCGAAAGGATAGGAATCAAATCTAGCGGACGCAAGCGAGTCTGACAGGAATCGCAGTGACTAGCAGGTTGGATAATAGATTGCTCTGGAAAACGATCAATGACCAAACCAAGAAAGGAAGCGAGAATGCTCCCGACAAGAAAAAAATAAAAATCAATCATACTTATCTATTCGTAAAAAATAGGAGAAGTAGTATAATAAAGAAACATAGATAAGATGGGGAGGTCAAGATGACAATTCGTTTTGAAGAAAAGGTGAGTTTAGAAAACGCTCAGTTCGTATGCCAATGGTCCAACTCCCTTGGCAAAGTCTTTCAAGAACAATGGATGGGAACAATGATTCCTTTTCCCTTAACAATTCAAATTTTGCAAGAGTTGGAAGGAATCTTTTCAATCTTTGATGAACAAGAGTTTGTGGGACTAATTCAGAAAATCAGGCAAGAAGACAGCAATCTTCATATTGGGAGATTTTTTATCAATCCCCAGAAACAGGGGCAGGGCTTTGGTAGCCAGGCTTTAAGGAAATTTGTTAGCTTGGCCTTTGAAAATGAAGACATAGATAGTATTTCTTTAAATGTCTTCGAAGCAAATCAAGCAGCCCAGCACCTTTATCAAAAAGAAGGATTTGAAATCGTTCAAGTGGTTGAAGTACCTGTACGGAAATATATTATGAAGAAGGGGAGATAAAAAGGAAAAAGCCTTGAAATCAATCTTGACTGCGATGATGAACCTGAATCAGCACCTCAAAAGGGACTGTATATGAATGAACGTTACCAGTGTTTAAAAACTAAAGAATATCAGGCACTTTTATCTTACAAGGGTAGACAAATTTTCGCTAAACGTAAGATTGATATGAAATCTGTCTTTGGGTAGATAAAGGTTTGTTTGGGTTATAATAGATGTCATCTGAGAGGTAAGCGTCAAGTGAGAATTGACATGGGATTCGTACTCATGGCCAACAACCTGCTGAAATATAATAAGAGAAAGAGGCAAAATTAAAAAGCTAGAGTTCCGCAATTGGAAATCTCTAGCTTTTTGTTTTCTGAGAATCATCTTGACTCAGACTCTTTTGACTAATGTTACTAAAAAGATAAAGTAACTTTTAGCCTTATTTATTGTCGCTACTCAACATGTTTTTGATACCTTCTACAGCACCTTCTACAGCGTCTTTGGCATCTTCAGCAACTTCTTTTACTTTAGAAACAACTTTTTCAGCTGCTCCTTCTTTTTCCATTTTTTCATCACCGATGGCTTTTCCAACACCTTCTTTAATAGAACCTTTAGTTTGATTTAATTTTTCTTCTACTGACATGATAATTTCTCCTGTTATATTTATTTTATCTTAGTTTACACGAGTTTTTTCGTGAGATACTACACCAGTTGTTGCACCTTTAACAGCTTCTACACCTTCGCTAACTTTTTCTTGAACAGTTGAGAAACCAGATCCTAGACCAGATTTAGCTTTTTCGAATTGTTCTGAAGCGAATTCTCCTGTTGATTCAGCAACGTCAGATACGCGATCTTGAAGGCTTACTGAGTCTGCTTCATGTTGTTCTTTAGTTTTGATGTCGACAACGTTTACGTTGATTTCAACAACTTCCAAGTCAGTCATTTTAGCAACTTCTGAAGATACGATTTCTCTGATTTCTGAATATAAAGCTGGAACATTTTTTTGGTACTCAACAATAACGTTTAAGTCAACTGCAACTTGTGTTTTACCAACTTCTACGTTAACACCACTTGTTACATCATCGCTGTTAATGATTTTTTCTTTAAGATTTGAGAAGAAACCACCGTCGATTCCCAAAAGACCTGAAACATTTTCTAGTGACAGACCAATGATTTTTTGGATAACTTTATCTTCGTAAGTAAGTTCCCCTTTGATTTCGTGAGCTACAGCAGTAGCATCTTTCTTTTCTACGTTAGTGTTAATGTTTTTTTCGTTTGACATATGAAACTCCTTTGATTAAATTAGTAATTTTTATTTATTTATTTATTTATTTATTTATGTATTTATTTATGTATTTATTTATGTATTTATTTATCTATATAGTTTTTTTCGATATATAATCCAGCTGCAACTCCCAGTGCTCCTAAAATCAATACAAATATTGTTTTGAAGAAGCCAAAGGAGATAATCAAACAAGCGAGAAATACGCCTATGAGACCAGTGATAATTGGATATCGATATTGTTTAAGCCATTCCATTTTTTACTTCCTTACTTCACACGACTAACAGTCTTTTTGTTTTGAGGTTTTGGTTTAGGCTGGTAGTCTTTTACTAGAACTTCTAGTTTAACCTGACGCTCAATACCAAAAAACTGCTTCAATCCATTAGTTATTTCATTTTGAATTAGTTGGCATCTGTCAGCGATGTTGTCCGAAGGAAGAATTTTACCTTCTACATGAACGAAACATTTATTTTTTCGTAAATTTACATGAACAGTTGGGTTCTTGATCAATCCATGATCACTTACCAAACTTCTAACAAAACCTTCGATTGCAGAATTCTTTAATTTTAATGTATCGTTTTTAGTTTCAAGTTGAATTTCCAAATAACGTTTAGGATAAAACAACACAACTAACATCGATAACAAAACTAAAGTTGATAGAGCCACTATCCCCCAGAATATATATCTAGAGAGATAGAATTCAACGAAATGATTCTGTCTCCAGCTAAATAGCTGAATGCCTAGATCACTAACTTGATGATAATCTATCAAAACAGGAAGGAAAATTGTCAAGATTAAAATACAGAAAATAATTAAAAATATTTTCTTTGTTTTTGACATATACAATCCTTTCGATTTAACATTAAACTATTTTTACCCGTCTAATCTATTTAAAAATAGTTTATTCTACAAGTAATTATTTTTTACCTGTAAAGAATGATACTATACCACAGTAACAACAATTGCTGCTCCTGCAATAGTTGGGATCAAAGCCATTCCAGCGATGGATGGCCTCAACTACCTAAAAGGGATTGTCCTACAGATGACCCGACTAAACCAGCGAATACATTTGCGACGATTCCCATAGAACTACCTTTTTTAGTGATTCTACCTGCTACAAGTCCAATAAGACCTCCAGCAATGATTGACCACAGTATTGCTTACCCTCCTTTTTTATTTTAATATCAAAAAATAAATCAATTCCTTTGATTATCGCTATTATATAATTTTAATATAAAATAATCAATTATTTTGCTTATTATATAATTTTAATATAAAAAAATCAATTATTTTGGTTATTATATAATTTTTAAAATTAAAAATATAATCTTTCGACTTGAATTTGATTCTGTATTTACGCCCTCAATAGACGGTAAAATAAGAAAATTGTTTATATATTGCTCCCGTAGTGTTATTATACGAAATAAAAGATTTTAGGAAAAGTCGTTATATCATGCTATACCTATTCTTTGTGGTATAATTGCAAGAGGTTTAATCCGATAATTTATAAAGAGAGAAAGATATTCATGAGAGATTTATTATCTAAAAAAGTCATAGGCAATTAGAATTATTAGAATTATTATTTGAACATAAACGATGGTTTCATCGTTCTGAACTAGCAGAGTTATTAAATTGTACAGAACGTGCAGTCAAAGATGATCTATCCCATGTTAAATCTGCTTTTCCTGACTTGATTTTTCATTCTTCTACTAATGGTATACGCATTATTAATACCGATGATAGTGATATTGAAATGGTTTACCATCATTTCTTTAAACATTCAACTCATTTTTCGATTTTAGAATTCATCTTCTTTAATGAAGGTTGTCAAGCTGAAAGTATTTGTAAAGAATTCTATATCAGTTCATCTTCGCTCTATCGTATTATTAGCGAAATCAATAAAGTGATTAAAAGGCAATTTCAATTTGAAATCAGTCTGACCCCTATTCAAATCATTGGAAATGAGAGAGACATTCGTTACTTTTTTGCACAATATTTTTCAGAAAAATATTATTTCCTAGAATGGCCATTTGAAAATTTTTCATCAGAGCCCCTATCTCAATTGTTAGAATTGGTTTATAAGGAAACAAGCTTTCCAATGAATTTGTCAACTCATAGAATGCTAAAGTTGCTCCTAGTTACGAACCTATATAGAATAAAGTTTGGTCATTTCATGGAAGTAGAGAAAGACTCTTTTAACGATCAAAGTTTGGATTTTTTAATGCAGGCAGAAGGAATAGAAGGTGTTGCTAAGAATTTTGAATTAGAATACAATATCTCTTTAGATGAAGAAGTTGTTTGCCAATTATTTGTGTCTTACTTTCAAAAAATGTTTTTCATAGATGAAAGTCTCTTTATGAAATGCGTAAAAAAGGATAGCTATGTTGAAAAATCTTACCATCTATTGAGTGATTTTATTGATCAGATTTCAGTCAAGTATCAGATTGAGATTGAGAATAAGGATAATCTGATTTGGCATCTGCATAATACCGCACATCTGTATCGTCAAGAGTTGTCCACTGAGTTTATTTTATTTGATCAAAAAGGGAATACAATCAGGAATTTTCAAAATATTTTCCCTAAATTTGTTTCAGATGTAAAAAAAGAGCTTTCTCATTATTTAGAGACTCTTGAGGTTTGTTCTAGTTCAATGATGGTAAATCATCTATCTTATACCTTCATCACTCATACCAAACATTTGGTGCTTAATTTACTACAAAATCAGCCAAAGCTGAAGGTTCTGGTTATGAGTAATTTTGATCAGTATCATGCAAAATCCGTTGCAGAGACACTTTCTTATTATTGCAGCAACAATTTTGAACTTGAAGTTTGGACTGAATTAGAATTATCAAAGGAATCTTTAGAAGAATCGCCTTATGATATCATCATTTCTAATTTTATTATTCCTCCGATTGAAAATAAGAGACTTATCTATTCAAATAATATAAACACGGTCTCACTCATATCTTTGTTAAATGCCATGATGTTTATTCGACTAGACTAGTGAGTGAAAGAAGACTCCATCTATCTCTAGGGTAAATTCCCTATAGATAGGTGGAGTCTTTTTGAATAAACTCATTAAAACAACTCCCAGTAGGGTGTGGAATGTTTTTTAGTCTGTGTCATATAAAAATAAATAGAATGAATAGCTATAGCTAGAGCTAAAATGGTTGTAATACTTACTACTATTATAGGATTAGAAGCAAAGATTAAAGAGAGAATCAAGGCAGCCAGATAGAGTGTAGCTTGGACACAGTAGTAACTTTTCGAATAGCGAAGATAGTGTTTGTTATAGGGCCCATTTGCTAGGACAGCAGCTTGGAAGAGGCCAATTCCGATATAAAAGAAGCTGGTTGCAAAGAGAAGATTAGTTTCAGGATTCAGAAGAAAACTCATCGAAACGGTCATCATAAGAAGTCCAATGAAAATAGGATAGTGACTGTAAATTAGAAATAGTCCCTTTTGATTAGATTCTTCATCAATAGCATGGTCGAATTGAACAAAATAAAACAAGAACAGAGAAAGCATAATAATGAAATAAAGAACCGAATAAATCGAGAATTTCTCGATTGTAAAGAAGTTAACTAGCCCCATAATCATCTCTCCAAACATAATAATGACAAGAAGGGAGATGCGTTCGATTAAATGGGGGAGAACTATCTGGAAATGTTCATCTTTACTAATCGAGGTAATTGGCGTAATAAATGTTAGCAGAATACTAGCATAAAGGATATAGACTCCAATGTAAATAGGAAGAAGAGCTGCTAGATAGATTTCTAAACTTCGTAGACCTGTTATCCATAGAAAACCTTTGATACTTTCCCTATGAACATTATCGGTTGATTTTTTAAAAAACTCAACCAAATATTGAAAAAATAAGGTAAGGGTTAATGTACCAATAGCCCAACAGACATAATGAAAATATTGTTGCCAATCATCTTTAATCAAATTGGATATAAAGAGTAAAAGTCCCATATTGATAAACATGATTACCATGTTAAATAAAGAGTTCTTTCCATAGCGATTGGTATAAACGGTTTGAATCATCCAGGCATTGATGAGAAGCAAGACAGACATGAAAAAATCAAGCAAAGAATTCCAAGTCAAAATACCGTTATGAAGATGGTGAATTAAAGCAGTTACTTTTGAAATCGCAAAAACAAAAACTAGATCATAAAAAAGTTCTGAATAATTTACACGTTTATGTTTAACAAGAGTTGTCATCTCAAGTCCTTTCTATTCTATAAGTCCGATTTATTATAACAGAAAATGGTAATGAGAGAAAAGGATATGCTTAAATAACTTCATGTGACGCGAATGAACTGCGCCACAAAAGTTAGGTTTTTTCTGTCTAACTTTTGGGGTGCAGTTCAGAAGGGGTGTTTTTTCTATCGTTTTTTAGTGCTAAGACTACACAAAAATGCCTTGTAAATCAAGGCTTTTTCCTGTTGTATTTAGATGCCCCCTACAGGGATTTGGAAAGGACTTTCATATTGAGAGCAATTAAAAATATTGAAATATAAGTGATTTTAGGTATTTTCAATGTCATGATTTAAAAATGGGACAAAAGTGGGGCAAAAACCATACAGATTCTAAACTGTATGGTTCTTTTTTTATCTAACCAAGAAAGGTTAAAACTTATTAAAACAAATGCAATCAACTGTTGAAAACTTTTTAGTCCGTGTAATATAAAAACAAGTAAAAAGTTGAACTATAGGGAATATTGTGTCATAATAGGTAATAGATGAATAATTAATAGATTGGAAATAATGCTTTCTTACCTTAACAAGTTGAATTGGTTATACATTTTTTCGTCGCAATTGTGTCTATCTCTCGAGTTTAGCTAGTTTTTATAAGCTCTGGTTTCTAATCAATATAACAAATTTTAGAAGTGCATAAGACAAGATGGTGACATTATTACAGTCATTTCTAGTCACCATATGTTGCTGGCACAGGCTGTTTGTAGTGTTGGCTATTTACTAGTCAGTTTAATCGGAGTGTTTAATTTTTATTGTTGAAAGGTTTTTATATGGCGAAAATTCTATCTTTAGGTCTGACAGGTAAGAAATTACTTGCTCAGGGGTTCTTGTTTGTTCTGCTAGGTCTCATCTTGATGGTCACGGGGACTTGGTTGCCAGTAACAGTTATTCGCCTGGTTCTGTTTTTAGCTTGGATAGCAACGGTCGTAGATTTGCTATTAAGAGTTTTCAAAAAAAGCCAGTCAACGGATACCTTGGGAGTTGCACTGGTTAAATTGTTAGTGCTGGGATATTTGCTAGGTTCTAATCTTGCGACTGATATACCGATTTATGTTCTGGCTCTTGTGATTGGAGTTTATCAGATTTTTCATGCTAGTATTAACCTTGTCACCTATGTTCTCTACCGCAAAAACAAAATTCGACCTCGTTTTCGTCTCTTACTAGATGGACTCGTACTAGTTTTTCTTGGTGGGACTAGTCTTTTGTCCTCTACAGGAAATTCTGTCTTTCAACTCTTTGTATTAGGGGCTTATTTTTTCCTTTATGGTGTGTCCAATATCCGTGATGGTTTCTTGTTTGAGGAGGAAATTGGGAAAAACCATCTCAAACGTCGTGTAAGAATGAGCTTACCTATTGTCCTAGCCGCTCTCATCCCTGCAAGAACTTTAGCAAAAATCAACAAATTCATGCAGGAAAATGCTGATGAGAGAGAGGATATCCATCTTGGAATGGTGAAGTCTGGTAAGACAGCGGAGCTTGAAATTTTTGTTCATACAGCTGAGACCTCTCTGTTTTCGGCAATTGGTCATGTGGATATCTGCTATCAAGGCCGTGTTATTTCTTATGGCAACTATGATCCGTCTTCTGAGACCTTATTTGGCATGGTAGGAGATGGTGTCTTATATTTCTGTGATCGTGACAAGTACATTGACCTATGTAAACGTGAGAGTCAAAAAACGCTTTTTGGTTATGGGATAGATTTGACGCCTGAAATGGAAAAAGCAGTTCAGAAAAAGTTGGCTGAATTGAAACAACTGACGATTCCATGGGAGCCAAGTGCAGATAAAATCATGACAGGTGATGGTAAGGAAGACTACACCTACGCTTATAAAATCAGACATGAGACAGATGGGGAACTTTATAAATTTATCAAATCTAAGTTTAAATCCTACTTTGTCTTATCTACAAACTGTGTGCTCTTGGCTGATACCATAGTCGGTCAGGCTGGCACCGATATCCTCTCACCCAAAGGATTTATCGCACCAGGAACTTACCAAGCTTACCTTGACCGAGAGTTTGAAAAACCAAATAGTATAGTCGTATCTAAACATGTTTATTAAGGAGAATTTATGAATTTAGTAAAAAAATACACCCCATTAATACTTTTTATAGGGCTGGTTACTCTTGTAATTCTGAATGCATCAAGCTTTATATCAGGGGCAGTATCTCTCTTTGAAGTAACTTCTACCTTGATTTATGGTGCTGTCATTGCTTTTGTGCTCAATGTTCCCATGAAAAAAATTGAAGAATTCCTAGTTAAAATGAAGGTAAAGGCAGGGTTGCGCCGTCCGATTGCTATGGTGCTTGTTTTCCTATCTCTTATCTTAATCGTGATCTGTCTTTTGGTTTTGGTGCTTCCAACCCTTGCTCAGACTATTAGTCAGCTGGGAGCAGTCCTTTCAACAGTCCTGACTCAACTTGGGAAATTGCTAGACAGCTCGGAATTTGTAACCAAAGACATGCTGTCAACTATCGTATCAGGAATTCAGGGACAGTCTAGCTCTATTAGTCAAGCTTTGATAGGTTTTTTATCAGGTCTGACTAGTAATATCGGCAATATTTTTTCAAGTTTGATGAATGCCTTTTTGATTATAGTCTTCACCTTTTTATTTTTATCCAGTAAGGAACATTTGGCAGCGATGACGAGTCGACTTCTAAAAGTTTTTCTTCCAGAGAAGGTGGTGATAAAGTTGACTTACATTGGACAAGTAGCACTAGAGACTTATGACCAATTTTTGATGAGTCAGCTGATTGAAGCAGTTATCATAGGAGTTATGATAGCGGTTGGTTACAGCCTGTTTGGGATACCCTATGGAGTAATGACAGGTATATTTGCAGGAGTGCTATCGTTCATTCCTTATGTAGGGCCTATGATTGCTTGTGTTGTGGGAGCGATTTTTATCTTCACAGTGAGTCCTACTCAAGCCTTACTTTCTCTTCTTCTATATCAAGTTATACAGCTGATTGAAGGAAACCTTATTTATCCAAAAGTTGTAGGTCAGTCTATTGGTTTACCAGCTATTTTCACGCTTGCAGCTGCTAGTATCGGAGGGAATCTTTTCGGACTACTTGGAATGATATTCTTTACCCCCGTATTTGCTGTTATCTATCGACTGGTTAAAGAATTTGTCGTTGCAAAGGAAAATCAGGTAGATTAAGAAAAACTAAATTTAATAAGATATACTGAGAAGAGAGTGAGAGATTCTCTTCTCTTTTATTTTTAAATACTTTTCTACAAAAAGCTATTGGACGTCAAAAAAGTCTTGGTTTCAAGGCTTATTCCTGTTGATTTAGATGCCCCCTGCAGGGCTCGAACCTGCGCCCCATAGATTAAGAGTCTACTGCTCTACCAACTGAGCTAAGGAGGCAACAGAAAAAGCTGAGAATGTAACTTCCCAGCTATTTTAATATGCCCAAAATGGCAACTAGATTATTTACGAAAGGCCTCAATAATGTAGGTGAAGCCAGTAACTAAAAATGAAAAGGCAATGACATAAACGACAAAGACACCTGTAGCCACTGGATTGAACAGAATCACTAGACCTAGTAAAAATACAAGCAAGGCTACCCACATGATATGGTTGCCAATAATAGGGAAAATCAATCCCAGACGATTGCCTTTAAAGAAAACTATAATGGCTTCTACAATTAACCAAATTCCTAAAATAGTTGGAATGACGACCGGCAGGGTCACAAAGCCATAAGCAACGAGGTAAAGAGCTAAGAGAAGACTAACAAACCCTTGGAAAAGATAAACAGGTGAGCGAAGCTCTTTTGGTGCAGAGAAATAGCCTAAAAGAGCTGCTATAGAAGAAACCAGTAAATCAAATGCAATCCACCAGCTGTAAGCAACAAGATTAGCTACTGGGTGTGTAAATAGGAAAAGTCCTAAAAGGACAAAAACAACTCCTGCAAGGAATAGCAGTAAACGATTAGAAAATTTCATTTCAATACCCCCTATATAGTATAGTCTGATAATAAAACTATTATACTTATTTTTATAGAAAATGTCAATAAAATAAATAAACAATTTGGAAGTTTCAGTCTGATTTATGAAAAGAAAATCAGTTTTTATTATTTTGAAAATAAAAAGAGAAGATAAAATTTGTCTTCTCTACATGAAAATATTGTATGGCATCAAAGCAAAAGTAACTGGCTTTACACTATTTGTTAAGATGTAATTTGATTCAAAAAGAAAAGATAGATTTAAAATGTGGGACAAATGATGGGGTAAATCAGTTATAGACAAGCAAAAAAAGCCTTGATTTACAAGGCTTTTTCCTGTTGTATTTAGATGCCCCCTACAGGGATCGAACCTGTGACCCACGGATTAAGAGTCCGCTGCTCTGCCAGCTGAGCTAAGGAGGCAAAGAAAAAAGCTGTATTGGTGCCGAAACTTCACGGTTTGTATTGAACCCGCGCAATTAAGCAGGTGGGCAACTCGCTCTAACTGAAGCTGTTTCCGTGTGAGACGGCCTACATGCTGTTAGAAGACTTTTGTTTCCCTAATAATACAAAAAATAGTCGGTCAACACTTAAGTGTGAAGTCGTACACCACAGCGTTTCTATGTTTATATGATACCACTTTTTCAAAAAAAATCAAGAGGAAAGTGCAATTTTTTGAAAAGGATTTCAGATTTTTCGCAAACGGTCGATAGCTTCCTTTCTTTGAGCCAAAGCCCGTTCATATTTACCAGTATCTTCTGCTTGGAAATAGTGATGATTACGAATTTTTTCTGGTAGATAGTCTTGCTTGACCCAATTTCCAGGATAGTTGTGTGGATAGAGATAGTCTTGGGCATTCCCCAGTTCCTTGCTTCCGCTGTAGTGCCCATCACGCAGGTGTCGCGGAATAGGCAAGTGCCCTGATGTTTTGAGGTCGGCAAGAGCCTTGTCCATAGCCACATAGGCTGAGTTGGATTTTGGAGAAAGGGCCAAATCAATGACGACATTGGCAATGAGAATGCGGGCTTCTGGGAACCCAATCTTTTGGGCAGCATCCAGAGCAGTCACGGTGTGAATCTGGGCTTCAGGATTGGCTAAGCCGATATCTTCATAGGCGATAACAGTCAAGCGACGAGCGAGACTTGGCAAATCACCAGCCTCAATCAAGCGGGCAGCATAGTGGAGACTGGCATCCACATCTGAGCCACGGATAGACTTTTGCAGGGCTGAGAGAACATCATAGTGGCCATCTCCATCCTTATCCATAGTGATGTAGCTCTGCTGCAGGCTATTTTCCATGATGTCGAGGGTGATGTGGCGGATGCCCTTATCATTCTCAGGGGTAGAGAGAGCTGCCAAATCCAGTGAGTTGAAGGCAGAGCGAAGGTCTCCGTTTGTAGAGGTAGCAATAAAATCCAGCGCATCCTCATCTAGTTCTACTGGAAAATCAAAACCACGCTCAGGGTTACTTAGAGCTATTTGCAGAGCCTCTTTGATGTCTTGGTTAGACAGAGGTTCCAACTCAAAAATTTGAACTCGGCTACGAATGGCAGGAGTGACAGAGAAGAAAGGATTTTCAGTCGTAGCGCCAATCATGATGACCAGTCCACTTTCCAAGAGAGGCAAGAGGAAGTCTTGCTTGGTCTTGTCTAGACGATGAATCTCGTCTAGCAATAGGACGAGACCCCCGGAAAATTTAGCCTCTTCCGCGATTTCTTGCAGTCGTTTTTTACTGTCAACTGTCGCATTGAAGGTACGAAAGGCATACTTAGTAGTCCCAGCGATGGCAGAAGCAATACTGGTCTTGCCGATTCCAGGAGGTCCGTAGAGAATCATGGAAGACAGGCGGTTGGCTTCCACCATGCGGCGGATGATTTTTCCTTGTCCGACCAGATGTTCCTGACCAATGACCTGATCGATGGTTTTAGGGCGCATACGAAGCGCGAGATTGTCTGGCATAGCAGTCCTTTCTAACGTGGATTTTCTGATGTATATGTGGTAAGATGGTAGTATCTATTTTAGCATATTTCCGAGCAATCGGGGCGATTAAAGAGTCGCATAGAAAGAGGACAAAATGGCAACATACGGATTTTTAGATGTTTTAGAGGAAGAGTTGGAGAAGAACTTTCCCTTTGACTTTGAGATTAGTTGGGACAAGCGCAACCACGCGGTTGAAGTGAGTTTTCTATTGGAAGCGCAAAATGCTGCAGGTGTGGAGATGGTAGATGAAGACGGAGAGGTTTCGTCAGATGACATTCTCTTTGAAGAAGCAGTGCTTTTTTACAATCCTGCCAAATCAACAGTCAATGAGGAAGACTATTTGACGGTCATTCCTTACTTGCCTAAAAAAGGATTTTCTCGTGAATTCTTAGCTTATTTTGCGCTATTTCTCAAAGATACTGCAGAGGTTGGACTAGATGCCCTCATGGACTTTTTGGAAGACCCAGAAGCAGAAGAATTCGTCATGGAATGGAACCAAGAAGTCTTTGAAGAAGGAAAAGTTGGCTTGGAAGAGGGAGAGTTTTATCCTTATCCGAGATACTAGGAGTCTAGCATGGAAATAGAACTTACTGATTTCCAAGGTTGCAAGATTGCCTTGATTTGTGGGGATAAGGTCTTGACTATCTTACGTGATGACAAGGACGATATCCCTTGTCCCAACATGTGGGAGTTGCCAGGTGGTGGCCGTGAAGGGGATGAAAGTCCTTTTGAGTGCGTGGAGCGTGAAGTTTTTGAGGAACTGGGAATTCATCTGACTGAGGATTGTCTGCTTTGGAGTAAGGTTTATCCAAGCATGCTTTTTGCGGATAAACAATCTGTATTTCTAGTCGGTCAGTTAACACAGAACCAGTTTTACAGCATCGTATTTGGAGATGAAGGTCAGGGCTATCAGCTTATGAATGTTGAGGAGTTTCTTAGTTCCAGTCAAGTTGTACCTCAGTTGCAAGAGAGATTAAAAGATTATTTAAAAGTAAGTGATTAGAAAGGATGGTTCGGTTAAATTTCTAAACTGAACCCGCCCTAAACACTGTGCCAAAAAGATAAACTTCTTTTAGACACAAGCGTCTTCAGAGAATTTCCTATTTTGGCTTTGTGTTTTACGGGCTTGGTATCTTAAATATGGAAACATGGCAAGAGTTAAAAGTTACAGTGAAGCGTGAGGGGGAGGAATTGGTTTCCAATCTCTTGATTGAGCTAGGAGCGCAAGGTGTTGCGATTGAAGACAGCATGGACTATGTGGGAAATGTCGACCGCTTCGGCGAGATTTTCCCAGAGGTTGAGCAGCAAGAAGAAATTGTGGTGACCGCCTATTACCCTGATACTGTTGATGTGGCAGTGGTTGAGGCAGACTTACAGGCTCGCTTGGCAGAATTAACAGACTTTATGGATTTGGGTGAGGTCAAGATGGGGACGACTGCCTTGGCTGAGGAAGACTGGGCAGACAACTGGAAGAAATACTATGAGCCAGCTCGAATTACTCATGACTTGACTATCGTGCCGTCTTGGACAGACTATGAGGCGACTGCTGGGGAAAAGATTATCAAGTTGGATCCTGGTATGGCCTTCGGGACAGGAACCCACCCAACTACCAAGATGAGCCTTTTTGCCTTGGAGCAGGTTCTTCGTGGTGGGGAAACAGTGCTAGATGTGGGGACTGGTTCAGGGGTTCTCTCTATTGCCAGCTCGCTGCTTGGTGCCAAGGAAATCTTTGCCTACGACCTGGATGATGTAGCAGTTCGAGTTGCTCAGGAAAATATTGAGCTCAACCCTGGCATGGAAAACATCCATGTAGCAGCAGGAGACTTGCTTAAGGGAGTTGAGATTAAGGCAGATGTGATTGTGGCTAATATCTTGGCGGATATCCTCGTTCATCTGACGGATGATGCTTATCGCTTGGTCAAGGATGAAGGCTACCTCATCATGAGTGGAATTATTAAGGACAAGTGGGACATGGTGCGCGAGTCGGCTGAGTCAGCTGGATTTTTCCTTGAAACTCACATGGTTCAAGGGGAATGGAATGCCTGTGTCTTTAAGAAAACCAAGGATATTTCCGGTGTGATTGGAGGCTAGCATGCAACAGTATTTTGTCAAAGGCAGTGCTATCTCTCCTGTCACC
Source organism: Streptococcus mitis (assembly GCF_047462815.1). Taxonomy (GTDB): domain Bacteria; phylum Bacillota; class Bacilli; order Lactobacillales; family Streptococcaceae; genus Streptococcus; species Streptococcus mitis_DO. The sequence goes on along the minus strand of NZ_JASHFB010000010.1, from coordinate 42,734 downwards.
ATCGAGGACAAGGAAACCAGCAAGCATATGTTTCAGGTTATGCGCTTGAAAGAAGATGATGAGGTTACTTTGGTCTTTGATGATGGTATCAAGCGTTTGGCGCGTGTCTGGGATGTTGAAAATCGTCAGTTTGAGTTGGTTGAAGAGTTAGCTGACAACGTGGAACTGCCTGTCCAAGTGACTATTGCATCCGGCTTTCCCAAGGGAGATAAACTGGAGTTTATCACTCAAAAAGTAACCGAACTGGGTGCCAGCCAGATTTGGGCCTTCCCTGCCGAATGGTCGGTAGCCAAGTGGGATGGCAAGAAATTGGGTAAAAAGGTTGAAAAATTAGAAAAAATCGCCCTTGGAGCAGCAGAACAAAGCAAGCGTAATGTTGTTCCAAGTATACACCTTTTCGAGAGCAAAGCTGACTTTCTAGTCCAACTAGACCAGTTTGACTCTATCATAGTGGCTTATGAAGAGTCGGCCAAAGAAGGAGAAAGTGCTGCGCTTTTACAAGCGGTCTCTGGTCTTGAAAAAGGAGCCAAACTGCTCTTTATCTTTGGTCCAGAAGGAGGCCTGTCACCTGCAGAAATTGAGAGTTTCGAAGCTAAGGGAGCAGTCTTAGCAGGACTTGGTCCTCGCATTTTGCGAGCAGAAACAGCACCGCTTTACGCTTTATCAGCCCTTAGTGTTTTATTAGAATTAGAGAAATAAGAGGAAGAAAATGGAACAAAAACACCGTTCAGAATTTCCAGAGAAGGAACTTTGGGATTTAACAGCCCTATACCAAGATCGTGAAGATTTCTTACGTGCGATCGAGAAGGCTCGTGAAGACATCAACCAGTTTAGCCGTGACTACAAGGGCAATCTTCACACTTTTGAAGATTTTGAGAAGGCCTTTGCGGAATTGGAACAAATCTACATTCAGATGAGCCATATTGGCAACTATGGATTTATGCCTCAGACGACAGACTATAGCAATGACGAATTTGCTAACATTGCCCAAGCTGGGATGGAATTCGAAACAGATGCCAGTGTAGCCTTGACCTTCTTTGACGATGCCTTGGTGGAAGCTGATGAGGAAGTCTTGAACCGTTTGGGTGAATTACCTCATTTGACGGCAGCTATTCGTCAGGCCAAAATCAAAAAAGCCCACTATTTAGGGGCTGATGTGGAGAAGGCCTTGACCAATCTCGGCGAGGTTTTCTACAGTCCGCAGGATATTTACACTAAGATGCGAGCTGGGGATTTTGAAATGGCCGACTTTGAAGTCAATGGCAAGACCTACAAAAACAGCTTTGTCACCTATGAGAATTTCTACCAAAATCACGAGGATGCTGAGGTTCGTGAAAAATCTTTCCGTTCCTTCTCAGAGGGACTTCGTAAGCACCAAAATACGGCTGCAGCAGCCTATTTAGCCCAAGTCAAGTCTGAAAAACTCTTGGCAGATATGAAGGGCTACGACTCAGTCTTTGATTATCTTCTGGCTGAACAAGAAGTGGACCGTGCTATGTTTGACCGCCAGATTGACCTCATCATGAAGGATTTTGCGCCAGTTGCTCAGAGATACCTCAAGCATGTTGTCAAGGTAAATGACCTTGAAAAGATGACCTTTGCAGACTGGAAATTGGACTTGGACAGCGCCCTGAATCCTGAAGTGACCATTGACGACGCTTATGATTTGGTCATGAAGTCAGTAGAACCTTTGGGACAAGAATATTGTCAGGAAGTTGCTCGCTATCAAGAAGAGCGCTGGGTGGACTTTGCTGCCAATAGTGGCAAGGATTCTGGTGGCTATGCAGCGGACCCATATCGCGTACATCCTTATGTCCTCATGAGCTGGACAGGTCGTTTGAGCGATGTCTATACCTTGATTCATGAAATCGGGCATTCTGGTCAATTCATCTTTTCAGATAATCATCAAAGCTATTTCAACGCCCACATGTCGACTTACTACGTCGAAGCGCCATCAACTTTCAATGAATTGCTTCTCAGTGATTACTTGGAGCACCAATCTGACGACCCTCGTCAAAAACGCTTTGCTCTGGCTCACCGCTTGACAGACACCTACTTCCATAACTTTATTACCCACCTCTTGGAAGCAGCCTTCCAGCGTAAAGTGTATACATTGATTGAAGAAGGAGAAACTTTCGGAGCAAGCAAACTCAACAGCATTATGAAGGAAGTTTTGACCGATTTCTGGGGAGATGCCATTGAAATCGATGATGATGCAGCTTTGACTTGGATGCGTCAAGCTCACTATTATATGGGCTTGTATAGCTACACCTACTCAGCAGGACTAGTCATCTCGACTGCAGGTTACCTCCATCTGAAACATTCAGAAACTGGAGCTGAAGATTGGCTCAATCTCCTCAAATCAGGTGGTAGCAAGACACCACTTGAGTCAGCCATGATTATCGGAGCAGATATTTCAACAGACAAACCACTCCGCGATACTATCCAGTTCTTGTCAGACACAGTTGACCAGATTATCGCCTACAGTGCCCAGTTGGGAGAGTAAATTAAAAGAGTCTGGGACAAAAGTCTAACCTTAAATATAAAAAGCGAACAAAACGAGTTATCTGACACTCAGAATTCTGTCTTGTTCGCTTTTTTTCTAATCTATCGATTTTAAAAATTTATAATAAAGAATTCCTAAAATCAAAATTTTTTGTTCTGTCCTCTTTAATTATCCCCAAAAGCTATCTTCTTCAGCTTGATCTGAAGAGAAGAGCCAAACTTCTTTGATTTTTCCGTCTTCAATACGGAAGAGGTCAATCCCGTTCATATTGAGTTCAGTACCATCAGCACGTGTTCCAAGAAAAGTAACATTAGCTGCGATTAAATCCTTATTGTCAGAAACCCAATTTGTTACCACCTTAAAGGTTCCATTAGTTTTCTCAGCAAATGTAGCCAGGTGAGCTCCTAGCTTGTCCTTACCAACAACTGTACCAGATATACTATGAGTACCAGGTTGATGCCAGATAATATCGTCTGCCATCGTTTCAAAGACACCAGGAAAGTCACCAGCAATTAAAGCTTGGTTATAAGCGTTGAAAATTTCTAAGTTTGTTGACATATCTATTCTCCATTTCTTTTTTATGATATAATTGTAACAGTTACAAACAAAAAAACAAGTAGACACTTTTTCGATAGCTAGTATCAAAAGTGGTACTATTATTGATACTAAAAGATAAATTTTTTTTAAAAAATAGAAAGAAGATATTTTATGACAAATAAAGTGAGTGAGTATGGTATTTGTCCATTTGCGACAACTCAGAGGGTTTTAACGGGGAAATGGGCACTGGTAATTATTTATCAGTTGAGTACGGGTACTAAACGATTTAAAGAATTGCAGAGATTATTGCCTGGGATTACTCAAACTATTTTGACCCGTCATCTCCGTCAATTAGAAAAGGATAAGATTGTTCAACGAAAGGTCTATGCCGAAGTTCCACCACGAGTTGAGTACAGCTTAACTGAAATGGGGCAGGAATTCAGAGTTGTCTTAGATGCTGTCGAGAAATGGGGTCTAGATTATATCAAGTTGCTAGAAATGTAGAGATATTGACCATGTATCAAAAGTTACTTAGAAAAATAGTAGAAGAAAAACCAAGTTATCATCAGGAGGAAATCCAATGGTTGCTTGATCATTTGGGAGATTCTTCTCCAGAAATTCGCGATGACCTTGTTTTTACAAGCTTTGCTAGGGGGATTCAGGAGGAGCTATTTACACAGGAACAATTTCAGTTTATCGCTGCTAGGATTGTTTCTGATGATGGTCTAGATAAAGAGATTGATAAGATAGAAACCTCAACGCTTGAGCGTTCTTTTAGAGCACTTATTTATGCAAATCTCTTATCAGCTGATGGTAATGAACACTCTATTTTTTATCAAGTGCTGCAAACTGATATCAGAAATATGATGCTAGATCAAGGTTTGCACTATCTTTCAAAAGAAAAGGATACAACGGGTTTTTCCAGTCAGTATGGTTGGGTTCACGCTTTTGCACATGGAGCCGATTTGCTGACAGAAGTGGTTTGTCATCCAGACTTTCCTAAAAACAGAGTTCATGAAGTATTTGACATACTTGGTCAACTATTTAAAAGAATTTTGATTCGCTTTACAGATGATGAAGATTGGCGTTTAGCGAGAGTGATCTATGAACCTATTTTACAAGGGAAGTTGGAGCAAGAGCAAGTAGCTTCTTGGATAGAAACTGTTGACTTTCCGATAGAAGAAAGGGAAGATTTTTATAAATTTTCCAACTTCAGATCCTGTCTGTTGGAAGTCTATGTCCAACTTGACCAGAGAAATAGTTTACAAGATGACTTGAAAGAAGCTATCCAGTCTTTTCAATACTAGGGATAAGTGAGTTGTTTCATGTTTTTCAAGAAAATTTCCAAACAATTTTCTTGAAACCCTTTCCCTCTTTTGATAGACTAGTATCTAGTTTTTGAAAAAAGGAGAAAGAAAATGAAAAAATTTGTTGCTGAGTTAATCGGTACGTTCATGCTTGTGTTCATCGGAACAGGAGCTGTTGTTTTTGGAAATGGTCTTGATGGCCTTGGTCACCTAGGGATTGCCTTTGCCTTTGGTTTGGCAATCGTAGTTGCAGCTTACTCAATCGGAACTGTTTCAGGTGCTCACTTGAACCCAGCTGTTTCGATTGCTATGTTTGTTAACAAACGTTTGTCATCTTCAGAGCTTGTAAACTACATCCTTGGACAAGTAGTTGGAGCTTTCTTAGCATCTGCTTCTGTCTTCTTCCTCTTGTCTAATTCAGGTATGTCAACTGCTAGTCTTGGTGAAAATGCCTTGGCAAACGGTGTCACTGTCTTTAGTGGTTTCTTGTTTGAAGTTATCGCAACTTTCTTGTTTGTTTTGGTTATCATGACTGTGACATCAGCAAGCAAGGGCAATGGTGCGATTGCTGGTTTGGTAATCGGTTTGTCCTTGATGGCTATGATTCTTGTGGGATTGAACATTACTGGACTGTCAGTAAACCCAGCTCGTAGCTTGGCACCAGCTGTCTTGGTAGGTGGCGCAGCTCTTCAACAAGTTTGGATTTTTATCCTTGCCCCAATCGTTGGTGGAGTTCTTGCAGCCCTTGTTGCAAAAAACTTCCTTGGAACTGAAGAATAATTAAAAATCAAAAAGCCTTGCTCCTCAACTTGAGGAACAGGGCTTTTTGTATGAGTTTAGCGATTGTCAATTTTCTCTGGATAGAGGTCGTGTTGGAAGAGGCGTTGCTCTGCCAAGCCTTCATACTTAGTTCCTGGCTTACCGTAGTTGTAGTAGGGGTCAATTGAGATGCCACCGCGCGGAGTGAATTTTCCCCAGACTTCTAAATAGCGAGGGTCTAGCAAGTTGACCAAGTCTTTCCCAATGGTGTTGATACAGTTTTCGTGGAAATCTCCGTGGTTTCGGTAGCTAAAGAGATAAAGTTTGAGGGATTTTGACTCGACACAGAGCTTGTCAGGAATGTAGGAAATATAAATGGTCGCAAAGTCTGGTTGAGCAGTGATTGGGCAAAGCGAGGTAAATTCAGGACAGTTAAATTTGATAAAATAGTCATTTTCCACATGACGATTGTCAAAGGATTCGAGGACTTCTGGTTGATATTCGAAAATGTAGTTGGTTTCTTTGTTTCCTAGTAGGCTGAGATTTTTCATTTCTTCTTGTTGTGACATGATTTTTTCTTTCTAATCTTAAACACCACGTTGGTTATCGTAGAGGAGGGTATGGAGTTGAGGAAGGACGCGGACATTGCTCCAGCTATCGTCGGCAGCGATGCGTTCCCAGAGTTCTTTGAGGCGGTCCAGTTGGTCTTGGACAATATTGCCTGTAGCCTTGGGCTCAGGGTTTCCAGCCGATAAGAAAAGGACATCTGGTTGGTAGCGCTCTTGAATCCCTTTGGCAAAGGCCAAATCGGTATCGTCAAAGACAGGGATTTTAAAGGTGACCTTATCTGGATCAAGTTGGGAAACGATAAAGTCCAAGGTCTCAAAGTTGACTTCCATCTTGGATGAAGGAGGTTTGGGACTCAGAGTGACCTGGTCGATGTCTTTTAACCAATTTTGCCAGCGGGAGCCTTGGGTCTCAACAGCCAGAGTGACACCGCGTTCCTTGAGTTTGGTGACCAATTCAGCCATGTTGGCTGCTAGGATAGCAGGATTTCCCCCAGATAGGGTGACGTAGTCGTAGCTTCCTAGTTTATCTAAGGCAGCAATGACCTCGTCAGCAGTCATACGAGTTGGTTTTTCAGAGCCATCCCATGTAAAAGCAGAGTCGCACCAGTCGCAGTGGTAGTCGCAACCAGCAGTGCGGACAAACATGGTTTTCTGCCCGATTGCACGGCCCTCGCCTTGAAAGGTTGGGCCAAAAATTTCCAAAACTGGTAGTTTGAGGACACGTTCCCTAGGCATCTAACCACTCCCGTCTAAACTCTGCAAAGGCAGTCGGAGTCTCATAGAGGCGAACGTATTCCAAACGGAGACCACGTTCGTCTGGCAACTCTTGATTCATAGTTTGAAAAATCCAGTAAACCATATTTTCAGCAGTCGTGTTCATATAGGGAAGAGTCTCATTGAGATAGCGATGATCCAAGTGGGGCTCTAAGTAGTTCTTGTAGATCGCTTTGATATCTCCGAAATCGTAGGTCATGCCACGTTCATCTAAAAATCCACTGACAGCAATCTGCAGATGATAGGTGTGGCCGTGCAGGGATTTGCATTTTCCCTCATAGTGAAAGAGGTGGTGGGCAGCATCGAAGGTAAATTCTTTTGATACCAAGGTTCTGTGTGGATTGTAGACAAGAGACTCCCCAGTTTCTCGTTTGATTTCTTTGGGTGCAAAAAACATTAGGCTTCTCCTTTCTGTGAGAGATAAACATCTAAACCATGTTGACGTAGGTGGCAGGATGGACAATCTCCACAACCACTTCCGATAATCCCGTTGTAGCAGGTTAAGGTCTTTTCACGAACATAGTCAAAGGCACCGAGTTGGTCGGCTAATTCCCAAGTTTCAGCCTTGTCTAGCCACATGAGAGGTGTTTGGATAACGAAGTCGTAATCCATGGCAAGGTTGAGGGTAACATTAAGGGATTTGACAAAGACATCTCGACAATCGGGGTAGCCTGAGAAGTCTGTCTCGCAGACACCTGTCACGATATCTTTAATACCTCGTTGCTTAGCAAGGACTGCCGCAAAGGACAGAAAGAGGTGGTTGCGACCGTCAACGAAGGTATTGGGAACCTCTCCCTCTTTTTGCTCGATTTCCATATCAGAGGTCAGGGCATTTTCAGTGATTTGCCCCAGCAGAGACATATCTAGGATATGATGACGAATCCCCTGTTCCTTAGCGATTTCTCTAGCAACTTGAATTTCGAGGTGATGGCGTTGGCCGTAGGCAAAGGTAACGGCTTCGACCGTTTCATAGTGTTCTTTAGCCCAAAAGAGGCAGGTTGTAGAATCTTGACCGCCACTAAAGACGACCAAGGCTGATTGACGTTTCATAATACTCCTTCCAAAATGGGAAATGTTCAGAGCACGCAAAAAGCTCCCTTGAGGGAGCTAAAAAATACCAAGTAGAGGTTTTTTTTAGCGATGGCATGTCCCAAACATCGTAATATTCTACTTATAGTCTAGCATATTTTTTGAAAAATGGCAAAGGGCAAGAAAAAAGAGACCAAAGCAAGTACTTGGTCTCTAGTGCGATTAGCTCAATTCAGCAACGATGGCCTTGATTTGTTCTGCTGTGTGAACACCAGCAACTTGTTTCACCACTTGGCCGTCTTTTTTGAAGAGAAGGGTTGGGATAGACATGATTCCAAAAGCACGAGCTGTGTTTGGATTTTCATCAACGTCCATTTTAACGATTTTCAAAACATCTTCTGAAAGTTCTTCAGACAATTTATCCAAGATTGGACCTTGCATACGACATGGACCACACCAAGTTGCCCAGAAGTCTACCAAGACCAAACCGTCTTTTGTTTCTTGTTCGAATGTTGCATCTGTAATTGCTTTTGCCATTGTATTTCTCCTTTTTTAGTTATATTGGCTTAAATCTTGTTTCATGAGGTAGAAGAAGACATCTCCATAAGTCCCATGGTAGTCCAAATCATGACCGTTATAAGTCAATTTTTGGACAGGGTAGTAGTCTGCGACGCCGATAAGGCAAGCTTGTTGTGAACGATCAAAGTCTTCATAAGATTCGAAAGTTACAGTTCTTTCGTTCTTGCTGGCATCTAGATAGGTAATTTCAATCATGTTTAAAACTCCTTTGTTTAATGATGATTTTATTTTACTCCTTGTAAAAGAGAATGTCAAGAAAAATGATTGCGCACGCAACTTTTTTCTAAAATCATCTCAAATCAATAAATCTAAACCAGTTTCCAATCTTTCTTCAACAGCCTTTTGTAGAGAGGCCAGTGTCTTTTGCCCATCACTTGTCAGGCAGATAAAACTAGAGCGTCTATCTTGATCACAACACCTGCGACTAAGTAGACCGCAATTTTTGGCTTCCAAGCGAGCCACCATCCGAGAAACAGCGCTCGGGCTCAGATGAAGTTTATCTGGCAGGTCAATCTGGCGTAGAGATTTTTCTTGAGCCAAGTCCAGATAGTAGAGGAGGTAGAACTCTTTCAAGGTCAGACTTTGCTCGCTCTGCTGGGCAATAGTCTCTTCCAAGAGACTTTCAATTTCTTTCTGACGACGATTGAAGTCAAACCATTTTTCCAAATAGGTCATAGTATCTCCTTTCTTTTTAGAGTTATAGATAGAAGAAAGTCCATTTACGGACAGTCTCTGCATCACAAGATGATTGCGCATGCAATAATTATACTACTTTTCAAAAGAGCTGGCAAGACAGACGCTGGCATCTTTTATCCTAAATCATGCCTGTTTTCACAAGTCAAGAATTGTTTGTATCCCCTTTCTTCTCAAACTTTCATCAACTCTTGTGCATTTCCTTGAAATTTTCTGAAAAAAGAGTAAACTGGTATGCAAGAAGTCTATTTCGTGGAGTTTAGGATGAAATTATATGTTCAATTAATGATTCTCTTTGTGATTTCTCTAATCGGAGAGGGGATCTCTAGTTTCTTTCATTTGCCCATCCCAGGCAGTATTATCGGTTTGATTATTCTCTTTCTCGCCCTACAATTCAAGTGGTTGAGAACCAGGCATGTTAACATGGTGGGGAATTTCTTGCTGGCCAATATGACCATTCTCTTTTTGCCGCCAGCAGTGGGAATCATGGAAAAGTTTGATGTGATTGCTCCCTATCTTTTGCCTATTGTTTTGATTATCTTTTTTGCAGCAGTCATCAATATTATCCTCATAGCCTTGGTAGTTCAGTTTATCAAACGACGGTTTGAGGGAGATTATGAGAAAGGAGATGCCAAATGAGTGAATTTGTTTCCAATCCCCTGTTTGGGCTTGCCCTATCAATCCTAGCTTATCTAGTGGGAATGCTGATTTACAGACGTTTTCCCCATCCTTTGACAACGCCCTTGCTTTTGTCAGCTATTTTCATTATCATCTTTCTAAAAGTGACGGGTATTTCTTACCAAGATTACTACCAAGGTGGGGTTTATCTGAACAACTTGATTGTTCCATCGACTGTTGCTCTAGGGATTCCGCTTTATAAGAGTTTTCACTTGATGAAGCACCATGCTCGGAGTATTCTCTTTGGTAGTCTGTTAGCAGTAGTTGTTAATACCTCTTTCACAGCTCTTGTAGCTAAGATTTTTGGAATGGACTTTTTCCTAGCTATTTCTCTCTTTCCCAAGTCAGTGACAACCGCCATGGCAGTTGGGATTACAGAAAAATTGCAAGGTTTGACGACTGTGACCTTGGTGGTTGTAGTGGCGACTGGGATTTTAACCAGTGTCATCGGCCCAACCCTCTTGAAGTGGTTGAAAATTGACGACCCAGTAGCTGTTGGTCTTTCCCTTGGAGGAACAGGCCACGCAGTTGGAACAGGTACAGCCTTTCGATACGGTTCTGTAGCAGGAGCTATGGGTGGTTTGGCTATCGGTGTTACCGGTATTCTCTATGTTTTTGTTAGCCCTATCGTAGCCAGTTTGATATTGAGTTAAAAAGCAAGGAATTCGAGTTCCTTGCTTTTTAAAATCGTATGTTATAGACTATTACTTTTCTTTGCTTAAGTGAATGACTTGGTCATAGTGTTTTAAGTCTTCTTCAGTGTAGTGGTGAATGACTTCAATGACTGTTTGAGGTAGGGAGAAGAGTAAGTCGCTAATTTTTCTGCTATTTTCCGAGTCAAGATTGGCCTTAATCTCATCTGCTAAGATGAGTTGGCTATCATGGTAGAGGGCGCGAGCGATTTCTAGGCGTTGTTTCTCGCCACCAGATAGACTGTCATTGCTGAGCGTTCGATTTTTCAAATGTTCTAAACCTGTTTTTTTGAGGATATGATTTAAAGTCTCTGGATTTTTATCCAGTCCTAGAAGGATATTGTCTTCCAGAGATAGCGTGTCAAAGTAATGGCTATCTTGGAGAATATAGGAACTAATACTTGTGATTTCTTTACGTGACAGGTTTTGCCCAGCAAAGCTAATCTGTCCACTTGTCGGTGTCTCTTCTCCATGAATGATATTGAGCAGGGTTGTCTTACCAGAGCCACTTTCCCCGATAATGGCAATTTTTTCTCCTTGCTTGATGTGCATGGAAATCGGAGACAGGAGGCTATTTCCATCTTTTTCAAGGGAGATGGTATCAAGCTGGATAGGGAAAATGTTTTCTATGCTTCTAGGCGAGTTGGAGTCAGACTGGTCCAAAAGTTTTTGGTATTTGTTGAGAAGAGTTCGAGTCGCTTTTCGGGTGTTGGTAAAGTAAGCCAACTCTTGGAATTGATAGCCGATATTATGGGAAACCAGATAGATGGCCACAAAACTCGCCGCATCTAAATAATTATAGTAGGTCATAAAGCCACCGATGACGATTGGTGTGACAGAACAAAAGGCATCGATGCTATTGATAAAAAGACTGTTTAAAGTTCGTTGTTTTTCATAGTTGATTTCGGCATCCAGACTGGTTTGTAATTGCTTTTGGTAGCGAGCAAAAAAGAAATCTTGTCCCTGATAATGGCGAATTTGTTGGCTGCCACCAATAAAATTTGTCAAGCTTGATAAGTAGCTCTGGTTAACAGTTGACCGCTTTTCAGAAAGTGAATCCAAGCGCTTTGATCCGATAGCACTGCAGAGTACAGGAAAGGAGTAGAAGAGGATGAAAATCAAGCCTAAGTAAAAATTGGTCCACAAGGCATAGAGAATGGACACAGTGGTGAAACCAAGAGAAGAAATGATGATGACGGTTGGCTCGATATAGCTTTCTTCTAGTTGCTTGACGTCGTTTTCTAGGTCAGACAAAATATCCTTTTCATCAATCTCATAACTGCTTAAAAATCGCTTGAAAATAGCACTCTTGATTCCATATTTGAAATCAGTAATCAAACGGGCGTAGTAATAGCGTTTCCCAGCTAAGCCTAGTAATAGAATGAGGTTTCCAAGGATTCCCAAAATCAAAACTTTCCAAAGAAGGCCTAGTTCTTGATTGGTAAAACTAGCAACAATGTTCTGAACAAGGGCTGGTGTGATAATCGCTTCCAGCCAGGTAACGGCAATAGAAAAGAAGTAAAGTATGAGGTGTTTCTTAGTAACAAATCTTCTCAGCATAAAGAGTTGACCTCCTTATCGATATACATGTAATTAGTTTTAAAGTCATTATACTCCTTTATCTCAAATACTTCATATAAAAATATAATTTTTGGTGGATATACAATTAAATGACAATGTCAAAATGTAACAGATTAAATAAAAAGCGAACAAAACAGAATTTGTTGTTTCGATTCGCTTTTTGTATTATCATCTAGATTTTTCTTGTAGCTCTGATAACATTTAGTCTGAGCAGGTACACTAATAGCTGATGGAATAAAATGTGTACATTAGATTATTTCCAAGCGCCACTGGCATCTACATAGTAGCCATCTGGTGTGTAGGTATTGTGAAGCATCTTACCTGATGAAGCAAGGTAATACCAAGATCCGCTATCTTTTACCCAGCCTGTTGCCATAGAACCTGAGTTGTTTAGATAATACCAAGAGCCACTATCTTTGATCCAACCTGTCGCCATAGAACCTGAATCTTTTAGGTAATACCAAGAGTGATTATCATATAGCCAGTCACTAGCAATCATAGCTCCTGATGATTTAAAGGCATACCAGTTGCCACCTTGATAGAGCCAAGTTTGATTGAACATGACTCCTTTATCATTCATAAAGTACCAAGTTCCCTTGTCCTTAACCCAAGCATTTTTAACTAATTGCCCTTGTTTTTGATAGTACCAGCTTTCACTGTAATTCTTTTTTAGCCAACTTTCTGCTTTTAGAATCGGATAAAGTATTTTGAAGGCTCCTGCCCCCCTGTAGGAATGACTGATAACTCCTGGTTTTTGAAGTTTCAATTCTTCATAGTCGTCTGCCCAAGCAAAGACTTTTTGACCATTGACAGTCTCTGGTAAGGTAGCAGTGTAGGTCTTAGTTTGATAGTCCCATTTTGCATCAAGGTAGGTGTGTTGATCATTTGATTCGTCAATACGGAAGTAACCACTCTTTCCACCGTCATTATATACATCATCTACTACTTTAGTGGACCAGGTCTTTACTTCATTTCCACTCTTGGCTTCTACCTTGATATCCCCTCTATAGCCATAAGGAACGTAGAAATTCAGGTAACGCCCCTCTACACCCATCATAGACTTGTCCTTTTCTTGACCTAGGAAATTGACAGTTTGATCTTGACCATTGAGACTAACCGTCCACTCGATTTTCTCAGTTTTTGGCAAATCCAATACTTTGATATCTACTTCATTGCCATTGTCAAATTGAAGAATTTTGCCATCTTGATACTTAATACCACCCTTGACAACCCATTCTTCTTTCAATTCGAAGGCCTTTCCTGAATGAGGGAAAGCTAGTAAAGCTAAACCTGCTAGAGATAAACCAAATAATGTGATTTTTTTTGATACTTTCATTTTCTTAACCCCTTATTTTTGGAATAAAACAAATTGACTGTTTTCTGGATAAACTGATACATGTTGCTCCTTATTACTGCTTGATGCAGCTTCAAGGACTAGAGGATAAGAGTATTGATACAGTTCCTCTAAAGTGATTTTTCCGTTAGTATTGGTGTCTGCCATAGGCGAAATAATTCTATTTTGAAGTGAATCCCAACCTGTAAAAACCGTTTTATAGCTACTAGTAGATATAAAACGGTTTTTTCCTCCATGACAAGTAAAGGTGGTTCACATCGTTTTCGATAGAAGATTTAAATAGTTCTTGCATATTTGCAATAATCTCAGCTTTTGTTTTATCTGGGAAACGAACAACTTTACTAAAGTTTTGGTTACTAAAAACCTTTTACATAGTATTAACATCTTCAATAGGTACTGCTCTTGTTGATGTTTCACCTGTTTTTAGTGTTTTATACCACCAACGGCCATTCGATTGAATCCAACTGCCATTAGAGTGACTATAATCCTAGGGAGAGATAGATTCTTGAGCAGAAACTGGACTATTTACTGGTAATGTTGCCACTAGGCTCAGTAAAGCAACTGATGACAATAAAATTTTTTTCATAATCATATTGTCCTTTCTGTTTTATTTTTGTATAATCATAATCATATCACAAATAAAAAAACAGGTTTTATTTTTTGCAGAAATGGAAGAGGAATAGTATGGAAAATTTTGGAGCAGTTTTAAAGGATATTCGTATTTCAAAAAATTTTCGTCTTAAAGATTTGGCTTGTGATAAGATTAGTGAGTCAACTATTTCTCGTTTCGAAAATGGGATTACAAAATTATCTATTGATCATTTTTACATGTTGTTAAATCGCCTGGGAATCTCATTTTCGGAATTTGAAGAATTAGTTCATTGCTATTATTCCAAAAAAGAATGTTTTTTTGAAGAATTAGAACATGCTGTAAACTCTTCAGATATCATTTTGTTGCAAGAACTAATAAAGAAAATAGAACTAAAACAAAAGCAGGAAAAAAGTCTATGCAATTGTCACATGAAATTGATTGCTGAACAACAGATTAATCGCCTTGCAAACCTTCCTTACAATGCATCTAAATGTAATGAGTTAATAAAGTACTTGCTTTCTGTAGATAATTGGATGGAGTATGAACTGAAAATTTTCTATAATTCGGTGTTTTTTATGAACACTAAAACCATAAGCTTACTATATAGAGCTGTAATCAAGAAAACACGACATTTTTTAAAAACAGATACGGGAACACATAGAGTAATTCCTTTATATTTATTTAATTTAGAATTATTATTAAAAAATAATTTGTTAGATAGCGCTCAATTTTTTATAGATGATTTAGAAAATTTACTGACCAGACAAGGATATTATTTTGAAAAGACTTATTTGCTTTTTTTAAAAGGTATTTATCTCATAAAAACGAATCAAGTAGAGTTAGGTAAAAAAGAATGTTATAAAGCTATGAGAATATGTAAGGAATATAATGATAGTGTCACAATAGAGAAATTAAACAAGACCTTTAAATCAGATTTTATCATTTAATTGGTTAGAAGGATTCGTTTGTAAAATAAAGTTAGACAGAAAATGAGATAAAATCAAAAAGGATAGCCTCTCTGTGATGAGATGTTATCCTTTTTGATTTTAAAATTATTGCAAATTAACCTTGTTTCTCAAGATGTAGTAGGTTCCGAGGTAAAAGATAGCTATGAATATGAGTTCTTCAATAATACTCGTACTTGCTCCCATATAGAAATTATCATTAAATCCTGCAAGTGAATTGACATAGAAGTTCGCACTGGTATTGAAGAAGACTTCTACAAATCCAATGACGATTTGGATACCGATATAAGCTACAATGGCTAGTGCGGTACGGTATTCATTGAACAGTTGTCCGATGGAAATAGCCAAGTAGATGCAGAGGATTCCTGAGATGGTATTTAGTAGGAAGGATACCCCCATAAGAGAGAGTTGAGGAAGGAATGTTCCTACAAGTGGAATCAACTCAGAATTTGATATCCATTCTGGAACCGTTATGGTAACAATAATAAAAGCGCTTAGAGCTAGTACAGTGGAGCTAAGGATAGACCAAATGAAGGCTCCAACTAATTTGGCTGTGATGATATGGTGTTCAGAAACTGGCAAGGTCAAGGTCAGATAGCCTTGTCGGTCATAGACACTACCTTTGAATCGTTTAATAATCAAGAAAATGGTTGAAATCCCAAGTGTAATCATCAATCCACCAAAGACGAGAGCCAGAAAGAAAAGTAAGACAGGTTGGCTATCTTTGAAAGATACATAATTATAATAGTGTCCTTGCATTCCTATGGGAACGGAAAGAACTAGCACGGCAGCGTAAAGGGCTAAATACCACTTGTTAACATTTTTAAATTCGTAGCGAACTAAATTCCAAAACATAATAATCTCCTTTGCTTAGGCCTTAAATTCCTGACGGAAGAGTTGGTCAATGGATTCACCAGACTCATAGCGAATATCATCTACATTACCTTGACGGACGACTTTTCCATCCTTCAGGAAGACAATTTCATCCAAGATTGGCTCGATATCAGAAATCAAGTGGGTAGAAATCAAAACGGTAGAAGTTGGGGAGTAGTTGTTGATAATGGTATTGAGGATATACTCACGGGCTGCTGGATCCACTCCACCAATGGGTTCGTCTAAAACGTAGAGACGAGCATCACGGCTCATAACCAAAATCAGTTGTACCTTTTCCTTGTTCCCTTTTGATAGTTTCTTGAGACGACTATTTTCATCAATACCGAGGTCTGCAAGTAGATGATGGGCGCGTTCAAGATTGAAATCTTTATAGAAGGTCTTGAAGTAGGTTAGGGCTTCCTTGACCTTCATTTGTTCATTGAGATAGGTCGTATCAGGCAAATAAGCTACGATAGCCTTGGTTGCTGGGCTTGGGTCCATGTCGTTGATCAGGACACGTCCTTGATCTGGTTGCAAGAGGCCGTTGATAAGTTTAATCAAGGTTGTTTTTCCTGAGCCATTTGGCCCAAGGAGACCAACAATTTTCCCAGCTGGGATGTCAAGGGAAACATTTTCAAGGGCTGGGGTTGCTCCATAAGATTTGGATACATTTTCAAATGCTAGTAATGACATAGGCTTAAACTCCTTTAATATAATCGCCGACTACGCCTGGTAGTTCTTCTTTTTCATAGCCAAAATGGGTCATGGAGGAAACGAAGTGTTCCAATTCTTCTTCTGATAATTGTTTGCGCGATTGGGCGATTAGCTCCTTATCCTCAGTTACAAACCGTCCAGTTGTTCGCTTGCTGTAGACAAATCCTTCTCGTTCGAGGTCTGACAAGGCTCTTTGGATGGTGTTTGGATTGACACCGGCCTCGCTAGCCAGCTCTCTCACGGTTGGAAGTTGTTGATTGGGTTCCAGTGTATGGGAAACAATCTGAAGCTTGATTTTCTCCATAATCTGTAAATAAATGGGTTTTTTGTTGTCAAATGTCCAGGACATCTTGGTCTCCTTTCTTTTATCCTTTTGTCTTAATTAAATAATACAACAAAACAAAAAAACTTGTCAAGCAAAAAGAAGAATTGTTTTGGGAATCGTTTAAAAAATGGTATAATGAAAAGAAAACGATAAGGAGGGAAAGGATGCGTTGTCCAAAATGTGGGGCTACCAAGTCAAGTGTTATCGATAGTCGCCAAGCAGAAGAAGGGAATACCATTCGTAGAAGACGTGAGTGCGACGAATGCCAACACCGTTTTACAACCTACGAACGGGTAGAAGAAAGAACCTTAGTGGTTGTTAAAAAAGATGGCACACGGGAACAATTCTCCAGAGATAAAATCTTTAATGGGATTATCCGCTCAGCCCAGAAACGTCCTGTGTCAAGTGATGAAATCAACATGGTAGTCAATCGTATCGAACAGAAACTCCGTGGTCGAAATGAAAATGAAATTCAAAGTGAGGACATTGGTTCACTCGTCATGGAGGAGTTGGCTGAGTTGGATGAGATTACTTATGTGCGTTTTGCCAGTGTCTATCGTAGTTTTAAGGATGTTAGTGAGTTAGAGAGCTTGCTCCAACAAATCACCCAGTCCTCTAAAAAGAAAAAGGAAAGATAAATGAAGCCAATTGACCGTTTTTCTTATCTAAAGAATAATCGGGTGTCGCAAGATACCTCATCTCTGGTACAGTGCTACCTCCCGATTATCGGTCAGGAGGCACTGAGCCTTTATCTTTATACGATTAGTTTTTGGGATAATGGTAGAAAGGAATATCTTTTTTCAAGCATTCTTAACCATCTTAACTTTGGAATGGATAGATTGATAAAAGCCCTGAAAATCCTATCTGCTTTTAATCTCTTAAACCTCTATCAAAAGGGGGATGTTTATCAGTTAGCCCTCCATGATCCTCTATCTAGTCAGGACTTCTTGGAGCATCCTGTTTATCGCAGACTTTTGGAGAAAAAGATTGGCGATGCAGCTGTGGAGGATTTGAAAGTTGAAAGTGCTGATGGTGAAGAAATACCTGTCTCACTCAATCAAGTCTTTCCAGACTTGGCAGAACTGGGAAGTCAAGAAGATCTTAGTCTCAAGAAGAAAGTGGCCAACGATTTTGCCTTAGATCATTTTCGTCAGCTTATGGCTCGAGATGGGCTTCGCTTTGCGGATGAGCAGTCCGATGTCTTAAACCTTTTTGCCATTGCTGAGGAGAAGAAATGGACTTGGTTTGAAACCTATCAATTGGCCAAGTCAACAGCTGTTTCTCAGGTTATTTCAACCAAACGAATGCGGGAAAAAATCGCTCAAAAACCTGTTTCCTCTGACTTTAGTCCTAAGGAAGCAACCATTATCAAAGAGGCTAAAAGTAAGACTGCCCTGCAGTTCTTGGCAGAAATCAAGCAAACACGCAAGGGGACCATTACCCAAACAGAAAGAGAACTTTTGCAACAGATGGCTGGCTTGGGCTTACTGGACGAAGTTATTAATATCATTCTCTTATTGACCTTTAATAAGGTGGACTCGGCAAATATTAATGAGAAATATGCCATGAAGGTAGCCAATGACTATGCCTATCAAAAGATTCATTCGGCAGAAGAGGCAGTCTTGCGCATCCGTGAACGTGGGCAGAAGAGTCAGGCTCAAAAAGGCAGTAAACCGAGTCCTACCAAGTCCAATGTACCCAAGTGGAGCAATCCAGATTATAAGAATGAAACCAGCGAGGAAACTCGTCTGGAATTGGAACGTAAGAAACAAGAACTATTAGCTCGATTAGAAAAAGGAGGAGATTAGATGGAAAGTGTCGGAGACGTACTCAAGCGTCAACCTAGCCGTTTTCATTATCAAGATTTGGTCCAGAAAATCATGAAGGATCCTGATGTTGCGGCCTTTATCCAGCAAGAATCCCTGACTCCAGAGGAATTAAATCGCAGTATCTCCAAGTTTAATCAGTACATCACCGAGCGAGACAAGTTTCTCCGTGGGGATATGGATTATATTGCCAAAGGCTACAAGCCGATTTTGGTTATGAATCATGGCTATGCGGATGTTTCTTACGAAGAAACTCCTGAACTAATCGCGGCGGAAAAAGAAGCGGCTATTAAGAATCGTCTCAAGTTAATCAATCTGCCAGCCACTCTCAAGAAAGCTAGTTTGGCTCAAGTAGATTTGGATGATTTGGAGCGCTTGCCAGTTTTTGAAAAGCTATTAGCCTTCGTGGAGCAATATCCAACTATTCGAAAAGGTCTTTACTTATATGGAGACTTTGGTGTGGGTAAAAGTTTCATGGTGGCTGCTTTAGCCCATGATTTATCAGAAAAACGCGGTGTTTCATCAACTCTCCTCCACTATCCTAGCTTTGTCATTGATGTCAAAAATGCTATCGGTGATGGCAATGTCAAGACCTTGGTGGACGAGCTTAAGCTTTCTGAAGTCCTGATTTTAGATGATATTGGTGCCGAGCAATCAACACCTTGGGTGCGGGATGAAATCCTACAAGTCATTCTCCAATATCGGATGCAGGAAAATTTACCGACCTTTTTCACCTCCAACTTCAACTTTGAAGAATTGGAGCTGCATTTCGCTAAAGGGAAAAATGGAAATGACGAAACATGGGAAGCCAGACGAGTCATGGAACGCATCCGTTATTTGGCTGAGGAGACTCGTTTAGAAGGAGTAAATCGTCGATGACAGAAACGATTAAACTGATGAAAGCTCATAAGTCTGTTCGAAGATTTAAGGAACAAGTCCTTCCTCAAGAAGACTTGACTGAAATCCTGACAGCAGCCCAGATGGCCTCGTCTTGGAAGAATTTCCAATCCTACTCTGTGATTGTGGTACGAAGTCAAGAAAAGAAAGATGCCTTGTATGAATTGGTGCCTCAAGAAGCCATTCGCCAGTCAGCTGTTTTCCTTCTCTTTGTCGGAGATTTGAACCGAGCAGAAAAGGGAGCCCAGCTTCATACTGATTCATTTCAACCTCAAGGGGTGGAAGGTCTCTTGATTAGTTCGGTCGATGCGGCTCTTGCTGGTCAAAATGCCCTGCTGGCAGCTGAAAGCTTGGGCTATGGTGGTGTCATTATCGGCTTGGTGCGTTACAAGTCAGAAGAAGTGGCAGAGCTCTTTAACCTGCCTGACTACACCTATCCTGTTTTTGGGATGGCGCTAGGTGTGCCAAATCAACATCATGATGTGAAACCAAGACTGCCACTAGAGAATGTTGTCTTTGAGGAAGAATACCAAGAACAGTCAACTGAGGCAATCGAAGCTTATGACCGTGTACAGGCGGACTATGCTGGAGCGCGTGCGACCACAAGCTGGAGTCAGCGCCTAGCAGAACAGTTCGGTCAAGCTGAACCAAGCTCAACTAGAAAAAATCTTGAACAGAAGAAGTTATTGTAGAAAGTGAGAAATTATGGCCCTACCAACTATTGCCATTGTAGGACGTCCCAATGTTGGGAAATCAACCCTATTTAATCGGATCGCTGGTGAGCGAATCTCCATTGTAGAAGATGTCGAAGGAGTGACACGTGACCGTATCTATGCAACGGGTGAGTGGCTCAATCGTTCGTTTAGCATGATTGATACAGGAGGAATTGATGATGTCGATGCTCCTTTCATGGAACAAATCAAGCACCAGGCAGAAATTGCCATGGAAGAAGCCGATGTTATCGTCTTTGTCGTGTCTGGTAAGGAAGGAATTACCGATGCAGACGAATACGTAGCCCGTAAGCTTTATAAGACCCACAAACCAGTTATCCTCGCAGTTAACAAGGTGGACAACCCTGAGATGCGAAATGATATCTATGATTTCTATGCCCTCGGTTTGGGTGAACCACTGCCTATCTCATCTGTCCATGGTATCGGTACAGGGGATGTGCTAGACGCCATCGTAGAAAATCTTCCAAATGAATATGAAGAAGAAAACCCAGATGTCATTAAGTTTAGCTTGATTGGTCGTCCTAATGTTGGAAAATCAAGCTTGATCAATGCTATCTTGGGAGAAGACCGTGTCATTGCCAGTCCAGTTGCTGGAACAACGCGTGACGCCATTGATACCCACTTTACAGATACAGATGGTCAAGAGTTTACCATGATTGATACGGCTGGTATGCGTAAGTCTGGTAAGGTTTATGAAAATACCGAGAAATACTCTGTCATGCGTGCCATGCGTGCTATTGACCGCTCAGATGTGGTCTTGATGGTTATCAATGCGGAAGAAGGCATTCGTGAATACGACAAGCGTATCGCAGGATTTGCCCATGAAGCTGGTAAAGGGATGATTATCGTGGTCAATAAGTGGGATACACTTGAAAAAGATAACCACACTATGAAAAACTGGGAAGAAGATATCCGTGAGCAGTTCCAATATCTACCTTACGCACCGATTATCTTTGTATCTGCTTTGACCAAGCAACGTCTCCACAAACTGCCTGAGATGATTAAGCAAATCAGCGAAAGTCAAAATACACGTATTCCATCAGCTGTCTTGAACGATGTCATCATGGATGCCATTGCCATCAACCCAACACCGACAGACAAAGGGAAACGTCTTAAGATTTTCTACGCGACCCAAGTGGCAACCAAGCCACCAACCTTTGTCATCTTTGTCAATGAAGAAGAACTCATGCACTTTTCTTACCTGCGTTTCTTGGAAAATCAAATCCGCAAGGCCTTTGTCTTTGAAGGAACACCAATCCATCTCATCGCAAGAAAACGCAAATAAAAAAGTAGAATCTGGAATGACATTTCCAGATTTTTTTGATAGAATGAAGGTAAAGAAAACGCTATCAAATAGAGAGGGGGCTGATGATGAAACATTTGTTTAAATTGATAATCCTATTTCCCTGGTTTTACTTTTTCAGCTGGATTGAAAAGGCCGATAGAGATAGTAAATTTTTCCCAATTTTTTACTATTTTTACTGGTTTTACATCCCCCTCTATGCTCTTTTTAGCCTTGCTTGGACAGTTATTTCAGTTCTGTTTTTCAATATCGTCTTGAGAAATGTGACAGATATCAAGTTATGGGGCATTTGGTTTCTTTTTATTCTGCTAGCTATTGGTCTGAATAGGTTAACTTATTTCTGTTTCAAAAACATGTTTCGCTTGAGGCGGGAACTAGGACAATCTAAAGGCGAAAGGCATTGATTTATATCGGTTTTTATTTATAGGAGGTAGCTTATGGCACATCTAAAATCATTTATTACACGCTATTCTAAGGTCTATATTGGTTTAGTTCTGCTGATCTGGCTGGCTTTCTTCTTTCTTCCTTGGGATAAACCAGTTCTGGGAATATCTATCAATCTCTTAATCATGCAGAAAGTTTTACTAGTTTTTGGAATTCTGTCGATTTTGATGGCCTTGCTGTCCAAGAAAGTCAGTCTCTTTGTTTTTGGATTGATCTGCTGTTTTTCTCTTTGGATAAATCTATTTATCCTATTTGCGATTTTGCCGATTTTTGTTGGCAATTAAATCATCATAAAAGTCAGAGAGGTTAGCTTGGAAACTAACCTCTTTTTCCTTTTCAAAATGGGGATTCTTCCTTGAAAATAATCAGTAATTGTGCTAAAATTAAAAGAACATTCTAAAATATTCGGAATTTAAAGTAAGGAAAAACATGGCTAATATTTTAAAAACAATTATCGAAAATGATAAAGGAGAAATCCGTCGTCTGGAAAAGATGGCTGACAAGGTTTTCAAATACGAAGACCAAATGGCTGCTTTGACTGATGACCAACTAAAAGCAAAAACAGTTGAATTTAAAGAACGTTATCAAAATGGAGAATCACTGGATTCATTGCTTTATGAAGCATTTGCGGTTGTCCGTGAAGGTGCTAAACGTGTCCTAGGTCTATTCCCATATAAGGTTCAGGTCATGGGGGGAATCGTTCTTCACCATGGTGACGTGCCAGAAATGCGTACAGGGGAAGGGAAAACCTTGACTGCGACCATGCCCGTATACCTCAATGCCCTTTCAGGTAAAGGGGTTCACGTAGTTACGGTCAATGAATATCTATCTGAACGTGACGCGACTGAGATGGGTGAATTGTACTCATGGCTTGGTTTGTCAGTAGGGATTAACTTGGCTGCCAAATCTCCAATGGAGAAAAAAGAAGCCTATGAGTGTGATATTACCTACTCAACCAACTCAGAAATCGGATTTGACTACCTTCGTGATAACATGGTCGTTCGCGCTGAAAACATGGTACAACGTCCGCTTAACTATGCCTTGGTCGATGAGGTTGACTCAATCTTGATTGACGAGGCCCGTACACCTTTGATCGTATCAGGTGCTAACGCAGTTGAAACCAGTCAGTTGTATCACATGGCAGACCACTATGTAAAATCTTTGGATAAAGACGACTACATCATCGATGTGCAGTCTAAAACTATTGGTTTGTCTGATTCAGGGATTGACAAGGCCGAAAGCTACTTCAAGCTTGAAAACCTCTATGACATCGAAAACGTAGCTCTGACTCACTTTATCGATAATGCCCTTCGTGCTAACTACATCATGCTTCTCGATATTGACTATGTGGTGAGCGAAGAACAAGAAATCTTGATCGTTGACCAATTTACAGGTCGTACCATGGAAGGTCGTCGTTATTCTGATGGATTGCACCAAGCCATTGAAGCCAAAGAAGGTGTGCCAATTCAGGATGAAACCAAGACATCTGCCTCAATCACTTACCAAAACCTTTTCCGTATGTACAAGAAATTGTCTGGTATGACAGGTACAGGTAAGACTGAGGAAGAAGAATTCCGTGAAATTTACAACATTCGTGTTATTCCAATCCCAACAAACCGTCCTGTTCAACGTATTGACCACTCAGACCTTCTTTATGCAAGTATCGAGGCTAAGTTTAAGGCGGTTGTCGAAGACGTTAAGGCTCGTTACCAAAAAGGTCAGCCTGTCTTGGTTGGTACAGTAGCGGTTGAAACCAGTGATTACATATCTAAGAAATTGGTCGCAGCTGGCGTTCCTCACGAAGTCTTAAATGCCAAAAACCACTATAAAGAAGCCCAAATCATCATGAATGCTGGTCAACGTGGTGCTGTTACCATTGCGACTAACATGGCCGGTCGTGGTACTGACATCAAGCTTGGTGAAGGGGTTCGCGAATTGGGTGGACTTTGTGTTATTGGTACAGAACGTCATGAAAGCCGTCGTATCGATAACCAGCTTCGTGGACGTTCAGGTCGTCAAGGAGACCCAGGTGAGTCACAATTTTACCTATCTCTTGAAGATGATTTGATGAAACGTTTTGGTTCTGAACGCTTGAAGGGAATCTTTGAACGCTTGAATATGTCTGAAGAGGCGATTGAGTCTCGTATGTTGACACGTCAGGTCGAAGCAGCGCAAAAACGTGTCGAAGGAAATAACTACGATACTCGTAAACAAGTCCTTCAATACGATGATGTTATGCGTGAACAACGTGAGATTATCTACGCTCAACGCTACGACGTTATCACTGCAGATCGTGACTTGGCACCTGAAATTCACTCTATGATCAAACGCACGATTGGTCGTGTCGTTGATGGTCATGCGCGTTCAAAACAAGATGAAAAACTAGAAGCAATTTTAAACTTTGCTAAGTATAACTTGCTTCCTGAAGATTCTATTTCTGTTGAAGACTTGTCAGGCTTGTCTGATAAGGCTATTAAGGAAGAACTCTTCCAACGTGCCTTGAAGGTTTACGATAGTCAAGTTTCAAAACTACGCGATGAAGAAGCAGTCAAAGAATTCCAAAAAGTCTTGATTCTACGAGTTGTAGATAACAAGTGGACAGATCATATCGATGCCCTTGATCAATTGCGTAACGCGGTTGGACTTCGTGGCTATGCTCAGAACAACCCAGTTGTTGAGTATCAGGCAGAAGGTTTCCGTATGTTTAATGATATGATTGGTTCGATTGAGTTTGATGTGACACGTTTGATGATGAAAGCACAAATTCATGAACAAGAAAGACCACAAGCAGAACACCATATCAGTACAACAGCGACTCGCAATATCGCTGCCCACCAAGCAAATATGCCTGAAGATTTGGATTTGAGCCAGATTGGACGGAATGAACTTTGCCCATGTGGTTCTGGTAAGAAGTTTAAAAACTGTCACGGTAAAAGACAATAAAATGAGATAGTTTAGAGGCGGATACCTTGTGAAAAGTAAATTTTTACTTGGTATCCGTTTGCTTTATAAGGAGATGAGTTATGGTATTTACAGCAAAAAGTCCTAAAATTAATATTGAAGAAGTTCGTGCCTTATCAAAATTAGAAGGCCAAGCTTTGGAGAGAAAATCACAGCGCGATCAAGAGCTAGAAGCCATTATACGTGGAGAAGATCAGCGAATTCTCTTGGTAATCGGGCCATGCTCATCTGACAATGAAGAAGCTGTCCTTGAGTACGCTAAGCGTTTGGCAGTCTTACAAGAAGAAGTCGCAGACCGTATCTTTATGGTTATGCGTGTTTATACAGCCAAACCTCGTACCAACGGGGATGGCTATAAGGGCTTGATTCACCAGCCTAATGCGACAGAAGCACCAAGCCTCATCAACGGAATCAAAGCTGTTCGCCATCTTCACTATCGTGTCATTACAGAAACAGGCATGACAACAGCTGATGAAATGCTTTATCCTGAAAATCTTCCACTTGTGGATGATTTGATTTCTTACATGGCAGTTGGTGCTCGTTCAGTTGAAGACCAGCAACACCGCTTTGTGGCAAGTGGGGCAGATTTCGCGACTGGTTTTAAAAATCCAACCTCTGGAAATCTCAATGTTATGTTTAATGGGATTTATGCTGCTCAAAACAAACAAAGCTTCCTTTTCCTAGGAAAAGAAGTGGAAACAACTGGAAACCCGCTTTCGCACGCCATTCTTCGTGGAGCGATTAATGAGTATGGTAAGAATATTCCTAATTACTACTATGATAATTTGATGGATACCATTGCCCAGTATGAGAAAATGGTCTTGGAAAATCCCTTTATCATTGTGGACACCAATCATGACAACTCTGGTAAGCAATATATGGACCAGATTCGAATTGTCCGCCAGACCTTGATTAACCGTGATTGGAATGAAAAAATCAAGCAGTACGTTCGTGGCTTTATGATTGAGTCTTATCTAGAAGACGGCCGTCAAAACGAACCAGAAGTATTTGGCAAGTCTATCACAGACCCTTGCCTTGGCTGGGAAAATACGGAAGCTCTTGTCAGAGAAATCTACCAAACGTTAGGAGAATAAGATGGCATTTATTGAAAAAGGTCAAGAAATCGATATTGAAGCAATCAAGGCAGAAACTCAATTGTCTGCGAAAGCATTGCGCCTAAAGGAGCGCCGTGACAGAGAATTGGCAGACATCATTTCAGGAGAAGATGACCGAATCCTTTTGGTGATTGGTCCGTGCTCTTCTGATAATGAAGAAGCTGTCTTGGAATACGCCCGCCGTTTATCTGCCTTGCAAAAGAAGGTGGCGGACAAGATTTTCATGGTTATGCGTGTTTATACTGCTAAACCTCGTACCAATGGAGACGGTTATAAAGGTTTGGTTCACCAGCC
Organism: Streptococcus mitis; assembly: GCF_047462815.1. Classification (GTDB taxonomy): domain Bacteria; phylum Bacillota; class Bacilli; order Lactobacillales; family Streptococcaceae; genus Streptococcus; species Streptococcus mitis_DO. Next base: position 16,636 of record NZ_JASHFB010000010.1, on the reverse strand, counting down.
AGATACTTCTAAGGCTCCAAGCCTGATTAACGGCTTGCAGGCTGTGCGCCAGTTGCACTACCGCGTGATTACAGAGACTGGTTTGACAACGGCAGATGAGATGCTTTATCCGTCAAATCTGGTCTTGGTAGATGATTTGGTCAGCTACCATGCTGTTGGGGCTCGTTCTGTGGAAGACCAAGAGCACCGCTTTGTGGCATCAGGGATTGATGCACCAGTGGGGATGAAAAATCCAACCTCTGGAAATCTTGGTGTTATGTTTAACGGTATCTATGCTGCCCAAAACAAACAGACCTTCCTTTTCCATGGTCAAGAAGTTGAGACTTCAGGAAATCCTTTGGCCCACGTCATCCTTCGTGGGGCAGTCAATGAATATGGGAAAAATGAGCCTAACTTTTACTATGAAACCTTGTTAAATGCTATTGAACGTTATGAGGCAATGGGACTTGAAAATCCTTTTATCCTCATTGATACCAACCATGATAACTCAGGCAAGCAATATATGGAGCAGATTCGAGTGGTTCGTAAGACCTTGCAAAATCGTGATTGGAACGAGAAAATCAAAAAGACAGTTCGAGGCTTTATGATTGAATCTTACCTAGCAGATGGTCGCCAAAACCAACCAGAGGTCTTTGGTTGCTCTATTACAGACCCTTGCCTAGGTTGGGAAAATACAGAGGCTTTGGTAGAAGAAATCTATGCTACCTTGACAAAATAAGTGAAAAGGATGGAGTTGGGGGAATCTCAACTCCTTTTGATGAGAATGATAGTTGGACACGGAATTGACATCGAAGAATTGGCTTCGATAGAAAGAGCAGTTGCACGACATGAAGGATTTGCTAAGCGCGTGCTGACCGCTAAGGAAATGGAACGGTTTAACAGTCTTAAAGGACGTCGGCAGATTGAATATTTGGCTGGTCGCTGGTCGGCTAAGGAGGCCTTTTCCAAGGCTATGGGAATGGGTATTGGCAAGCTCGGTTTTCAGAATTTGGAAGTCTTGAACAATGAACGTGGGGCGCCTTATTTTAGTCAGTCACCATTTTCAGGAAAGATTTGGCTCTCTATCAGCCATACAGATCAGTTTGTGACAGCCAGTGTCATTTTGGAGGAAAATCATGAAAGCTAGTCCACATAGACCAACCAAGGCTCTGATTCATCTTGGAGCTATTCGACAAAATATTCAGCAAATGGGGGCTCATATACCTGAAGGAACGCTCAAGTGGGCTGTGGTCAAGGCCAATGCTTACGGGCATGGGGCAGTAGCTGTTGCCAAGGCGATTCAAGATGATGTTGATGGTTTTTGCGTTTCCAATATTGATGAAGCTATTGAACTCAGACAGGCTGGACTAAGCAAGAAAATCCTCATTTTAGGAGTTTCTGAAATCGAAACTGTTGCTCTAGCTAAAGAATACGACATCATCTTGACAGTGGCTGGGCTGGAGTGGATCCAAGCGCTCTTAGCTAGAGAAGCAGACCTATCAGGTTTGACAGTCCACCTCAAGATTGACTCAGGCATGGGACGGATTGGTTTTAGAGAGGCCAGTGAAGCTAATCAGGCTCAAGACTTGCTCAAGCAACATGGTGCTCGCGTTGAAGGGATTTTTACCCACTTTGCGACTGCGGATGAGGAATCAGATATCTACTTTAATGAGCAGTTAGAACGGTTTAAAGCTATTTTGGCCAGTATGAAAGGTCTTCCAGAGCTGGTTCATGCCAGCAACTCGGCAACGACTCTATGGCATGCAGAGACTATTTTCAATGCCGTCCGTATGGGAGATGCCATGTATGGTCTCAATCCGAGCGGAGAAGTCTTGGACTTACCCTATGACTTGAAACCAGCCTTGACCTTGGAATCTGCCTTGGTTCATGTCAAGACAGTTCCAGCTGGAGCCTGCATGGGCTATGGAGCCACCTATCAGGCAGATAGCGAGCAAGTCATTGCGACGGTGCCAATCGGCTATGCGGACGGCTGGACACGTGATATGCAAAATTTCGCTGTTTTAGTAGATAGGCAAGCTTGCCCAATCGTTGGGCGGGTTTCTATGGACCAAATCACTATTCGTTTGCCTAAGGTTTACCCGCTGGGAACAAAAGTCACCTTGATTGGCTCCAACGGGGATAAGGAAATCACAGCTACTCAGGTAGCAACCTACCGTGGAAGCATTAACTATGAGGTGGTTTGTCTCCTCAGCGACCGCATTCCGAGAGAGTATTATTAGAAAAGAAAGGAGTGGAGCATGAATCTACATCAACCCTTGCATGTCTTGCCTGGTGTGGGACCAAAGTCAGCAGAAAAATACGCCAAACTAGGAATTGAAAACTTGCAAGATCTCTTGCTCTACTTTCCTTTCCGTTATGAAGATTTCAAAACCAAGCAAGTGCTGGAGTTGGAAGACGGAGAAAAGGCGGTTCTGTCTGGTCAAGTAGTGACTCCTGCTAGTGTCCAGTACTATGGTTTTAAGCGCAATCGTCTGCGCTTTAGCCTCAAGCAGGGAGAAGTCGTTTTTGCGGTGAATTTCTTTAACCAGCCCTATCTAGCAGATAAGATAGAGTTGGGTGCAACTCTTGCTGTTTTTGGAAAATGGGACCGTGCCAAGGCTAGTCTGACTGGGATGAAGGTCTTAGCTCAGGTGGAAGATGACCTCCAGCCTGTCTATCGTCTGGCTCAGGGAATCAGTCAGGCCAGTTTGGTCAAGGTTATCAAGACGGCCTTTGATCAGGGGTTGGACCTCTTGATTGAGGAAAATTTGCCCCAGTCCTTGCTGGACAAATACAAACTCATGTCCCGTTGTCAGGCCGTTCGTGCCATGCATTTTCCTAAGGATTTGGCGGAATACAAGCAGGCCCTTCGCCGTATCAAGTTTGAGGAACTCTTTTATTTCCAAATGCAATTGCAGACCCTCAAGTCTGAAAATAGAGTTCAGGGAAGCGGTTTGGTTCTGAATTGGTCTCAGGAAAAAGTGACGGCTGTTAAAGAAAGTCTGCCTTTTGCCCTGACCCCAGCTCAAGAAAAGAGTTTGCAGGAAATTTTGACAGACATGAAGTCCGACCACCACATGAATCGTCTCCTGCAAGGGGATGTGGGGAGTGGAAAAACAGTCGTCGCTGGCTTGGCCATGTTTGCGGCGGTGACAGCTGGCTATCAGGCAGCCCTCATGGTACCGACAGAAATCCTTGCAGAGCAGCATTTTGAGAGTTTGAAGGGACTTTTTCAAGACTTGAAATTAGCTCTCTTGACAGGTTCCTTGAAGGCTGCAGAAAAGAGAGAAGTCTTGGAGACCATTGTCAAGGGTGAGGCTGATTTGATTATAGGAACTCACGCTCTGATACAGGATGGGGTGGAGTATGCTCGTCTTGGTTTGATTATTATCGATGAGCAGCACCGTTTTGGTGTGGGTCAAAGGCGGATTTTACGGGAAAAAGGCGACAATCCAGACGTACTCATGATGACGGCAACTCCCATTCCACGGACGCTGGCCATCACAGCCTTTGGAGATATGGATGTTTCCATTATCGACCAGATGCCAGCAGGACGGAAGCCTATTGTGACACGTTGGATTAAGCATGAGCAACTACCACAGGTCTTGACCTGGTTAGAGGGAGAAATCCAAAAAGGTTCTCAAGCCTATGTTATCTCTCCCTTGATTGAAGAATCAGAAGCTCTGGATTTGAAAAATGCTATTGCTTTATCTGAGGAGCTGACAGCTCATTTTGCAGGAAAGGCTGAAGTGGCTCTTCTACATGGTAAGATGAAGAGTGACGAAAAAGACCAGATCATGCAGGATTTCAAAGAGAGAAAAACAGATATTCTGGTTTCAACAACGGTTATCGAGGTCGGGGTTAATGTTCCCAATGCGACCGTCATGATTATCATGGATGCCGATCGCTTTGGTCTGAGCCAGCTTCATCAGCTCAGAGGTCGTGTTGGTCGGGGAGATAAGCAGTCCTATGCTGTTCTCGTTGCCAATCCCAAGACTGATTCTGGGAAAGACCGCATGCGCATCATGACAGAAACCACCAATGGATTTGTCCTTGCGGAGGAAGATTTGAAAATGCGGGGTTCAGGTGAGATTTTTGGAACCAGACAATCAGGTCTCCCAGAATTCCAAGTGGCTGATATTATCGAAGATTTTCCGATTTTAGAAGAAGCCAGAAAGGTTGCTAGCTACATTAGTTCTATTGAAGGCTGGCAAGAGGATCCAGAATGGCGCATGATTGCCCTTCATTTGGAGAAGAAAGAACATCTAGATTAAGCTTTCTCTAAGGAAATCTTAAGCTAGCTTTCAGGTTTGGTCCTTATACTAGAGTCATCAAAAAGAAACGAGGACTCTCACATGACAGTAACGATTAAAGTAAATTACCAAACCACTTTCCAGAAGAAAGAAGCAACAAAATAAGATTGAACAGGAGAAAAAGGGCAGAAATGCTCTTTTTTTGTTTCTAAAAGCACAATTTATTGAATCTAAAATAGCACACTGCGGATTCTAAAAAAATTCTAGAAATTATAGTAGATTGAATCCGAAATAGTTCACCGAGTTTTCTAAAACATTGCTAGAAATTAGCTTGAATTCCGCAATCAATTTGTTCAGTTTTTATTTCATTTAACTATAATTTGACTTTCCTAATTTCTTTGTTCATATCTTATTTCAATACACCATATCTTACTATTTCAGAGCCCGCATCTAGCATAACTAAAAAAACAGATTCTTCCATCTATTACGGAAAAATCTGTCATTGATTTAATGATTTACAAAAACTCCAACCACGGCTTGCGAACCTTATCTTTGCTGGTTTCTCTGTATTTTTTGAGTTCCAAGAATGCCATCTTGACTAGATGGTGTTCCTGTCCATTGTTTGTGATTGTCTTAATCTTTCAATAACGCCTCAAACTCAGCGACAGTCATACCCAATTGATCACTTGCAAATTCGGAAGTTAAAACATGTTGGCGTACCATATCCAGAAATGCAAAAAGTTTCCCTTCTTCTCTTCCTTCAACTTTCCCACGCTCCAGTCCCTGTTCAATACCACGTTCCAATCCCTGTTCAATCCCTTCCGCCCTAGCAGTCTCCAAGGCATAATCCTGAGCCAATAACGCTTGTTCTTCACGCATACGTAGTTGACTAAACATTTTCCTGTCCTCCTCGGACCAGCTCTTGTAGTCTAGCAGTTGATCTGCCTGGCTAATGGCTCGCTCGGGTTGCTGGGTAAAGGGTTTATTACCGAAAAACTCCAACCACGGTTTGCGAATGCTATCTTTGCTGGTTTCTCTATATTTTTTTAATTCCAAGAACGCCATCTTGACTAGATGGTTTTCTTGTCCGTTGTTTGTGATGGTTAAGACCTCACCTGTCGTATCTTCTCGCATACTAAAGCTATGAAAAGCCAGGTCATCTGAGAAATAATTACTATCCACAATAGCGATTGCGTAAACAGGAGCGATATGCTTGTAACTCTGGTGGGTGTCACCTTCACGTTGGCGAATTTTCTCAAGATTCTGATTGACCTGACTACATAGATAAGCCCACAAGCGATTGATGAAAAAATTCTGATGATGTACTTGTATTTCGATAATAACCTGTGTTCCATTGTCCAACTCTGCCAAAACGTCTATACTAGTGTAAAAATCCTGAGCCGAGTAGGGCAGGGAAGGTAAGACATGAATATTGCTCCCCTCCAAAATGGTCACATTTTTGGCTGGCAAGTCCAGCATATCGCGAATAAATTGACAAGTGATTTCTGGATTGCTAAAGATTTTCTTAGCAACCAAGTCATTGGTTGGGCTGATGCCCGGATGTCTTAAAATCATCCATTTCCTCCTTCTATTATACCATAGTTTGAAATCTAATTTTGTTAGATTCGATGGTTCTATCTATTTATTCGGAAAAAAGCGTAACTTTTCAAAGTAACTTCCATCTCTCTCCCAAAACTGGAAATTAGTTTTAGAAGTTACCCAATGAAAATCAAAGAGCAAACTAGGAAACTAGCCGCAGGCTGTACTTGAGTACTGCAAGGCAACGTTGACGTGGTTTGAAGAGATTTTCTAAGAGTATAAGATAGATGACTTCTCTGAAACTACTTTCAGAAACAGCTGTTCTATAAAATACTTTTGAAACTGTAATCTATCCTACTACAAAGTATTGAAAGCGCTTCATAAATGATATATAATCAACTCATAAGAACAAAGAAAAGGAGGAAAGAGGATGCCACAGATTACTAAAGAAGCTTTGATTGCACAAATCAAAGATGGAATCATCGTTTCTTGTCAGGCCCTTCCTCACGAACCGCTTTATACAGAAGCGGGAGGAGTCATTCCCTTGCTGGTCAAAGCGGCTGAGCAAGGTGGAGCAGTCGGTATCCGAGCAAACAGTGTTCGCGATATCAAGGAAATCAAGGAGGTTACCAACCTTCCAATCATTGGGATAATTAAACGAGATTATCCACCACAAGAACCCTTCATCACTGCTACTATGAAAGAAGTTGATGAATTGGCAGAACTGGACATCGAGGTGATTGCTCTGGATTGTACCAAGCGTGAACGCTATGATGGTTTGGAGATCCAAGAGTTCATTCGTCAGGTTAAGGAGAAATATCCTAACCAGCTCTTGATGGCTGATACAAGTACTTTCGAGGAAGGATTGGCAGCTGTTGAAGCAGGAATTGACTTTGTCGGAACAACCTTATCAGGATACACGTCTTACAGTCCAAAAGTGGATGGTCCCGATTTTGAATTAATCAAAAAACTCTGTGATGCCGGTGTAGATGTCATTGCAGAAGGGAAAATTCATACACCAGAACAAGCCAAACAAATCCTGGGATACGGAGTGCGAGGCATCGTTGTTGGTGGCGCTATTACTAGACCAAAAGAGATTACAGAACGCTTCGTTGCTGGTCTTAAATAACAAATAAAGAAAGGGGGATTGAGTATGATTATCACTAAAATCAGTCGTTTAGGAACTTATGTGGGAGTCAATCCACATTTTGCAACATTAATAGATTTTCTAGAAAAAACAGGACTAGAAAATTTAACAGAAGGTCCGATTGATATCGATGGTGATCGATTGTTTGGAAATTGCTTTACTTATCTAGCAGACGGTCAAGCAGGAGCCTTCTTTGAAACTCACCAAAAATATTTGGATATTCATTTAGTTTTGGAAAACGAAGAAGCCATGGCTGTTACGTCGCCGGAAAATGTAAGCGTTACCCAAAAATATGATGATGAGAAAGATATTGAATTATACACAGGGGAAGTGGAACAGTTAGTTCATTTGAGAGCTGGCGAATGCCTCATCACTTTTCCAGAAGATTTACATCAACCGAAGGTTCGTATAAATGATGAACCTGTGAAAAAAGTTGTCTTTAAAGTTGCGATTTCTTAATGTAGAAAGGGAAGAACAATGAAAAAAATGAGAAAGTTTTTATGTCTAGCTGGAGTTGCGCTAGCAGCCGTTGCCTTGGTAGCTTGTTCAGGAAAGAAAGAAACTACAGCTGACACTGAACCGCCGACAGAATTATCTGGTGAGATTACAATGTGGCACTCCTTTACTCAAGGACCACGTTTAGAAAGTATTCAAAAATCAGCAGATGCTTTCATGCAAAAGCATCCAAAAACGAAAATCAAGATTGAAACATTCTCTTGGAATGACTTCTATACTAAATGGACTACAGGTTTAGCAAATGGAAATGTGCCAGATATCAGTACAGCCCTTCCTAACCAAGTAATGGAAATGGTAAACTCAGATGCTTTGGTTCCACTAAACGATTCTATCAAGCGTATTGGACAGGATAAATTTAACGAAACTGCCTTAAATGAAGCAAAAATCGGGAATGATTACTACTCTGTTCCTCTTTATTCACATGCACAAGTCATGTGGGTTAGAACAGATTTGTTAAAAGAACATAATATTGAGGTTCCTAAAACTTGGGATCAACTCTATGAAGCTTCTAAAAAATTGAAAGAAGCTGGAGTTTATGGCTTATCTGTTCCGCTTGGAACAAATGACTTAATGGCAACACGTTTCTTGAACTTCTACGTACGTAGTGGTGGTGGAAGTCTCTTAACAAAAGATCTTAAAGCAGATTTGACAAGTCAACTTGCTCAAGATGGTATTAAATACTGGGTTAAAATGTATAAAGAAATTTCACCTCAAGATTCTTTGAACTTTAATGTCCTTCAACAAGCTACCTTGTTCTATCAAGGAAAAACAGCATTTGACTTTAACTCTGGCTTCCATATTGGAGGAATTAATGCCAACAGTCCTCAATTGATTGATTCGATTGATGCTTATCCTATTCCAAAAATCAAAGAATCTGATAAGGACCAAGGAATTGAAACCTCAAACATTCCAATGGTTGTTTGGAAAAATTCAAAACACCCAGAAGTTGCTAAAGCATTCTTAGAATCACTTTATAACGAAGAAGACTACGTTAAATTCCTTGATTCAACTCCAGTAGGTATGTTGCCAACTATTAAGGGGATTAGCGATTCTGCAGCCTATAAAGAAAATGAAACTCGTAAGAAATTTAAACATGCTGAAGAAGTAATTACTGAAGCTGTTAAAAAAGGTACTGCTATTGGTTATGAAAATGGACCAAGTGTACAAGCTGGTATGTTGACTAACCAACACATTATTGAACAAATGTTCCAAGATATCATTTCAAATGGAACAGATCCTATGAAAGCAGCAAAAGAAGCAGAAAAACAATTAAACGATTTATTTGAGGCTGCTCAGTAGATGTAAAAGACTAGAAAATAGGTGGGCTAGTGAGCTGAAAAGCCCTAGCCCAATCTTGTAAAAGAAGGGAGAAGGAGAATGGTTAAAGAACGTAATTTAACTCGCTGGATATTTGTTTTGCCAGCTATGATTATCGTAGGATTACTCTTTGTTTATCCGTTTTTCTCGAGTATTTTTTATAGCTTTACCAATAAGCATTTGATTATGCCTAATTATAAATTTGTTGGTTTAGCTAACTATAAAGCTGTGCTATCAGATCCCAACTTCTTTAATGCGTTCTTTAATTCAATTAAGTGGACCGTTTTCTCATTAGTTGGTCAAGTTTTAGTAGGGTTTGTATTGGCTTTAGCTCTTCACAGAGTACGCCACTTTAAGAAATTATATAGGACCTTATTGATTGTTCCTTGGGCATTTCCTACAATCGTTATTGCCTTTTCTTGGCAGTGGATTCTAAATGGGGTTTATGGCTACTTACCTAATCTAATCGTAAAATTAGGTTTAATGGATCATACACCTGCATTTTTGACAGATAGTACATGGGCATTCCTATGTTTGGTGTTTATCAACATTTGGTTTGGAGCGCCGATGATTATGGTTAATGTACTTTCAGCTTTGCAAACAGTACCAGAAGAACAATTTGAGGCTGCTAAGATAGATGGTGCTTCAAGTTGGCAGGTGTTCAAGTTTATCGTCTTTCCACATATTAAAGTGGTTGTAGGACTTCTAGTTGTTTTGAGAACTGTATGGATCTTTAATAACTTTGATATCATCTACCTTATTACTGGTGGTGGACCGGCTAATGCTACAACGACGCTTCCAATTTTTGCTTACAACCTAGGTTGGGGAACTAAATTGTTGGGTCGTGCTTCAGCAGTTACAGTATTGCTCTTTATCTTCTTGATGGCGATTTGCTTTATCTACTTTGCTATCATCAGTAAGTGGGAAAAGGAGGGTAGAAAATAATGAAGAAGAAATCCAGTATTTATTTAGATATTCTCTCACATGTACTCTTGATTGGTGCGACCATTGTTGCAATTTTCCCATTGGTATGGATTATCATATCTTCTGTCAAGGGTAAAGGGGAATTAACTCAGTATCCAACACGATTTTGGCCTGAACAATTTACATTAGATTATTTCACTCATGTTATCAACGATTTGCACTTTATTGATAACATTCGAAACAGTTTAATCATTGCCTTAGCTACAACCGTTATTGCGATTATTATTTCTGCTATGGCAGCCTATGGTATTGTTCGATTCTTCCCTAAATTGGGAGCAATCATGTCAAGATTACTCGTCATTACCTACATTTTCCCACCAATTCTGTTAGCAATTCCCTATTCAATTGCCATTGCTAAAGTTGGATTAACAAATAGTTTATTTGGCTTGATGATGGTTTATCTATCTTTTAGTGTTCCATATGCGGTTTGGCTTTTAGTTGGATTTTTCCAAACAGTCCCAATTGGAATTGAAGAAGCAGCTCGAATTGATGGTGCAAATAAATTTGTTACTTTTTATAAAGTTGTACTACCGATTGTAGCACCAGGTATTGTAGCAACAGCTATTTATACATTTATCAATGCTTGGAATGAATTCCTGTATGCTTTGATTTTGATTAACAATACAGGAAAGATGACAGTAGCAGTAGCTCTTCGATCTCTTAACGGTTCAGAAATCCTAGACTGGGGAGATATGATGGCTGCATCTGTTATTGTGGTTCTTCCATCAATCATTTTCTTCTCTATCATCCAAAATAAAATTGCAAGTGGATTGTCAGAAGGATCTGTGAAGTAGACGAAAGAAGGAAAAAATGAATAAGAGAGGTCTTTATTCAAAACTAGGAATTTCTGTTGTAGGTATTAGTCTTTTAATGGGAGTTCCCACTTTGATTCATGCGAATGAATTAAACTATAGTCAACTGTCCATATCTCCTATTTTTCAAGGAAGTTCATATCAACTGAACAATAAGAGTATAGATATCAGCCCTTTGTTATTAGATAAATTATCTGGAGAGAGTCAGACAGTAGTAATGAAATTTAAAGCAGATAAACCAAACTCGCTTCAAGCTTTGTTTGGCCTATCTAATAGTAAAGCAGGCTTTAAAAATAATTACTTTTCAATTTTCATGAGAGATTCTGGTGAGATAGGTGTAGAAATAAGAGACGCCCAAAAGGGAATAAATTATTTATTTTCTAGACCAGCTTCATTATGGGGAAAGCATAAAGGACAGGCAGTTGAAAATACACTAGTATTTGTATCTGATTCTAAAGATAAAACATACACAATGTATGTTAATGGGATAGAAGTGTTCTCTGAAACAGTTGATACATTTTTGCCGATTTCAAATATAAATGGTATAGATAAGGCAACACTAGGAGCTGTTAATCGTGAAGGCAAGGATCATTATCTTGCAAGAGGAAGTATTGATGAAATCAGTCTATTTAATAAAGCAATTAGTGATCAGGAAGTTTCAACTATTCCCTTGTCAAATCCATTTCAGTTAATTTTCCAATCAGGAGATTCTACTCAAGCAAACTATTTTAGAATACCGACATTATATACATTAAGTAGTGGAAGAGTTCTATCAAGTATTGATGCACGTTATGGTGGGACTCATGATTCTAAAAGTAAGATTAATATCGCGACTTCTTATAGTGATGATAATGGGAAAACGTGGAGTGAGCCAACTTTTGCTATGAAGTTTAATGACTATGAGGAGCAGTTAGTTTACTGGCCACGAGATAATAAATTAAAGAATAGTCAAATTAGTGGAAGTGCTTCATTTATAGATTCATCCATTGTTGAAGATAAAAAATCTGGGAAAACGATATTATTAGCTGATGTTATGCCTGCTGGTATCGGAAATAATAATGCAAATAAAGCTGATTCAGGTTTTAAAGAAATAAACGGTCATTATTATTTAAAACTAAAGAAGGATGGAGATAATGATTTCCGTTATACAGTCAGAGAAAATGGTGTCGTTTATGATGAAACAACTAATAAACCTACAAATTATACTATAAATGATAAGTATGAAGTTTTAGAGGGAGGAAAGTCTTTAACAGTTGAACAATATTCGGTTGATTTTGATAGTGGCTCTTTAAGAGAAAGGCATAATGGAAAACAGGTTCCTATGAATGTTTTCTACAAAGATTCGTTATTTAAAGTGACTCCTACTAATTATATAGCAATGACAACTAGTCAGAATAGAGGAGAGAGTTGGGAACAATTTAAGTTATTGCCTCCGTTCTTAGGAGAAAAACATAATGGAACTTACTTATGTCCCGGACAAGGTTTAGCATTAAAATCAAGTAATAGATTAATTTTTGCAACATATACTAGTGGCGAACTAACTTATCTCATTTCTGATGATAGTGGTCAAACATGGAAGAAATCCTCAGCTTCAATTCCGTTCAAGAATGCGACAGCAGAAGCGCAAATGGTTGAAATGAGAGATGGTGTGATTAGAACATTCTTTAGAACTACTACAGGTAAGATTGTCTATATGACTAGTAGAGATTCTGGAGAAACATGGTCAGAAGTTTCGTATATCGATGGAATTCAACAAACTTCATATGGTACACAAGTATCTGCAATTAGATACTCTCAATTAGTTGATGGAAAAGAAGCAGTCATTTTGAGTACACCAAATTCTAGAAATGGCCGTAAGGGAGGTCAATTAGTTGTCGGTTTAGTCAATAAAGAAGATGATAGTATCGATTGGAAATACCACTATGACATTGATTTGCCTTCGTATGGTTATGCTTATTCTGCGATTACAGAATTGCCAAATCATCACATAGGTGTATTGTTTGAAAAATATGATTCATGGTCAAGAAATGAATTGCATTTAAGCAATGTAGTTCAGTATATAGATTTGGAAATTAATGATTTAACAAAATAAAGGAGAAAAAACATGGTTAAATACGGTGTTGTTGGAACAGGATATTTTGGAGCTGAGTTGGCTCGTTATATGCAAAAGAATGATGGAGCAGAGATTACTCTTCTCTATGATCCAGATAATGCAGAGGCTATTGCAGAAGAATTGGGAGCAAAAGTAGCAAGTTCCCTAGATGAGTTGGTTTCTAGCGATGAAGTAGATTGTGTTATCGTCGCAACTCCAAATAATCTTCATAAGGAACCGGTTATTAAGGCTGCACAACATGGCAAAAATGTTTTCTGTGAAAAACCAATTGCGCTTTCTTATCAAGATTGTCGCGAGATGGTAGATGCATGTAAAGAAAATAATGTAACCTTTATGGCAGGACATATTATGAACTTCTTTAATGGTGTCCATCATGCAAAAGAACTAATTAATCAAGGAGTCATCGGAGACGTTCTATATTGTCACACAGCTCGTAATGGTTGGGAAGAACAACAACCGTCAGTATCATGGAAAAAAATTCGTGAAAAATCAGGTGGTCACTTGTATCACCACATCCATGAGTTGGATTGTGTTCAATTCCTTATGGGTGGCATGCCTGAAACTGTAACCATGACAGGTGGAAATGTAGCCCATGAAGGTGAAAATTTCGGTGATGAAGATGATATGATTTTTGTCAATATGGAATTTTCTAATAAGCGTTTTGCCTTGTTAGAATGGGGTTCAGCTTATCGTTGGGGTGAACATTATGTTTTGATTCAAGGAACGAAAGGTGCTATCCGCTTAGACTTATTCAACTGTAAAGGAACTCTTAAGCTAGATGGACAAGAAAGCTATTTCTTGATTCATGAATCACAAGAAGAAGATGATGATCGTACTCGCATCTATCATAGTACAGAGATGGACGGAGCAATTGCTTATGGTAAACCAGGTAAACGTACTCCATTATGGCTATCATCTGTGATCGACAAAGAAATGCGATATCTGCATGAGATTATGCAAGGAGCTCCAGTATCAGAAGAATTTGCAAAACTATTGACAGGTGAAGCTGCTCTAGAAGCAATTGCTACTGCAGATGCTTGTACCCAGTCTATGTTTGAAGATCGCAAAGTAAAATTGTCAGAAATTGTAAAATAAACATAATGTAAAGGGGATGAAAAATTTATTTTCTCCCCTCGTTTCGGAAATAACTTAGGAGAAAATCTATGTCAGATTTAAAAAAATACGAAGGTGTCATTCCAGCCTTCTACGCATGTTATGATGAGCAAGGAGAAGTAAGTCCAGAACGTACGCGTGCCTTGGTTCAATACTTCATTGATAAAGGTGTTCAAGGTCTTTATGTCAATGGTTCTTCTGGTGAATGTATCTACCAAAGCGTTGAAGACCGCAAGTTGATTTTGGAAGAAGTGATGGCAGTTGCCAAAGGTAAATTGACCATTATTGCCCACGTTGCTTGCAATAATACTAAAGATAGTATGGAACTTGCTCGCCACGCAGAAAGCTTGGGTGTAGATGCCATTGCAACAATTCCACCGATTTACTTCCGCTTGCCAGAATACTCAGTTGCCAAATACTGGAATGATATCAGTTCTGCGGCTCCAAATACAGACTACGTGATTTACAACATTCCTCAATTGGCAGGGGTTGCTTTGACGCCAAGCCTTTACACAGAAATGTTGAAAAATCCTCGTGTTATCGGTGTTAAGAACTCTTCTATGCCAGTTCAAGATATCCAAACTTTTGTTAGCCTTGGTGGAGAAGATCATATCGTCTTTAATGGTCCAGATGAGCAGTTCCTAGGAGGACGCCTCATGGGTGCTAAAGCTGGTATCGGTGGTACTTATGGTGCTATGCCAGAACTCTTCTTGAAACTCAATCAGTTGATTGCTGACAAAGATTTGGAAACAGCGCGTGAATTGCAGTATGCTATCAATGCAATCATTGGCAAATTGACTGCTGCACATGGAAATATGTATGGAGTGATTAAAGAAGTCTTGAAGATCAATGAAGGCTTGAATATTGGTTCTGTTCGTTCACCATTGACACCAGTGACTGAAGAAGATCGTCCAGTTGTAGAAGCAGCTGCAGCCTTGATTCGTGAAACCAAGGAGCGCTTCCTCTAATCCATAAGGAGGTATTTATGACACACTACGTTGCAATTGATATCGGTGGAACAAATATCAAATATGGTTTGATCGACCAAGAAGGCCAACTTGTTGAATCGCATGAAATGCCAACAGAGGCGCATAGGGGTGGACCCCATATCTTACAAAAGACCAAAGATATCGTAGCCAGCTATTTAGAAAAAGGTCCAGTAGCAGGTGTTGCTATTTCTTCTGCTGGGATGGTGGATCCAGATAAGGGTGAGATTTTCTATGCTGGGCCTCAAATCCCTAACTACGCAGGCACCCAGTTCAAGAAGGAAATCGAGACTAGCTTTGCGATTCCTTGTGAAATTGAGAATGACGTTAACTGTGCAGGTCTTGCTGAAGCGGTATCTGGTTCAGGCAAGGGAGCGAGTGTGACCCTTTGCTTGACCATTGGAACCGGTATCGGTGGTTGCTTGATTATGGATGGGAAAGTCTTCCATGGATTTAGCAATTCGGCCTGTGAAGTTGGTTATATGCATATGCAGGATGGAGCGTTCCAAGATTTGGCTTCTACGACAGCCTTGGTGGAGTATGTAGCAGCAGGTCATGGAGATCCAGTTGACCAGTGGAATGGTCGTCGTATCTTTAAGGAAGCTACGGAAGGCAATAAACTCTGCATGGCTGGTATTGACCGCATGGTAGATTACCTTGGGAAAGGTCTGGCAAATATTTGCTACGTTGCCAATCCAGAAGTGGTCATTCTCGGTGGTGGTATTATGGGACAAGAGGCTATCCTCAAACCCAAGATCCGTACAGCGTTGAAAGATGCCTTGGTACCAAGCCTAGCTGAAAAAACACGATTAGAATTTGCTCATCACCAAAATACAGCAGGGATGTTGGGTGCTTATTATCATTTTATACTCAATGAAAATCAAAGAGCAAACTAGGAAGCTAGCCGTAGGCAGTACTTGAGTACGGCAAGGCGAAGCTGACGTGGTTTGAATTTGATTTTCGAAGAGTATCAATACAAAACAATCCTAGTTTGGCTCAGCCAAACTAGGATTTTCTAATCAAATTCCCTTGACTTTCTTTATAATCGTGAGATAATAAATAAAATATATAAAGGAGCTATATAAAATGGCTATAGCAAATTCAAATAAAATTGTGACCTTCCAAGCTAATAGAGAATTAGTAAATGATGCCATGGAAGTGTTAAAAGAACAAAATCTCTCTCTTTCATCAGCACTAAGATTATTTTTAAAGAATGTTGCCGTAACAAATGAAGTAGATTTACTGAGTGAAGAGGAATTGGAGAAGGAGTATTTATTTAGACAATTACAAGCAGAAGTTCAAGAAAGTTATGCCAAGATCGAGGCTGGAAATTACTTGACAGATGAGGATGTCGTGACACGCTATGGATTATAAAAAATATAGGATTTTGTATTCTCCTAGGGTGATTGATAGTCTGGATAAAATATATCAGTATATAGCGGAGGAAATCGGTTCTGTAGAGGCTGCGAGACGAAAAGTAGCCAATATTAGAAAAGATATTAATCGGCTAGAAATTTTCCCCCAAGCTGGATTTGATGCTGATGAAAAATTTGGTAAGAAATTGGATCCTCTCTACCAAACGCGAGGATTGACCTTGAGTAAGGATTACATCGTATTATATACAATTGTTGAGGATACCGTCAGACTTGCTTATTTACTCCCTTCAAAAAGTGATTACATGAAATTATTTAAGACTAAGTCAAGATACGACTGATTCATAATCTTGAAGAGGTATGTTTGGTGATGAATAAAAGAGCCTGGGACAAAAGAGTTCTCGACTACAAAAAAGCTAGAGATTTCCAATAGCGGAACCCTAGCTTTTTAATTTTGAGTCGTTCTCTTATTGTATTTTAGGAGGTTATTGGCCATAAGTACCA